>NZ_LAVM01000145.1:0-4456 GCF_001083815.1 Nocardiopsis sp. SBT366
ACCCCGGACGCCCCCGGCCCCCTGCTGTCCGTCCGCGGCGTCGACGTCGGCTACCGGACCGGGCGCAGGACCCAGGTCACCGCCGTCCACGACGTCTCCTTCGACCTCCACCCCGGCCAGTCGATGGCCCTGGTCGGCGAGTCCGGCTGCGGCAAGACCACCCTCGGTCTCGGACTGCTGCGCCTGCTCCCGCGCACCGGCGTCGTCTCCAAGGGCGAGATCCTCTTCCGCCGCAAGGACGGCACCCGAGTGGACGTGCGCACCCTGGAGAAGGAGAAGCTGCGCCGCTTCCGCTGGAACGAGGCGGCCATGGTCTTCCAAGGCGCCATGAACGCCTTCAACCCGGTGCTGCGGATCGAGGAGCACTTCCTCGACACCTTCCGCGCCCACGAACCCGCCGGCCGCCGCCGCACCCGCAAGGAGATCATCGAGCGCTCCGCCGAGCTGCTGGAGATGGTGCGCCTCGACCCGGCGCGCGTCCTCGACAGCTTCCCGCACGAGCTCTCCGGCGGCATGCGCCAGCGCAGCCTCATCGCCCTGGCCCTCGCGCTCAACCCCCAGCTCATCATCCTCGACGAGCCCACCACGGCCCTGGACATCCTCACCCAGCGGTCCATTGTGGAGCGCCTCGCCGAGCTGCGCGAGGAACTGCGGTTCTCGATGGTCTTCATCACCCACGACCTCGGACTGGCCGCCGAACTCGCCGACCGGGTCGGCACGATGTACGCCGGTCGGCTCATCGAGACCGGGACCACCCGGGACATCTTCCACCGCTCCCGGCATCCCTACACCTCGGCGCTGATCAACTCCGTGCCCCCCGTCGTGGGCGACCTCCACGTCCCCGAGTCCCTGCCGGGCGGCCCGCCCAGCCTGCACTCCCTGCCCCCGGGCTGCGCGTTCGCGCCGCGCTGCGCCCACGCCCTGGACGCCTGCACGGCCACGCGCCCCACGCTCGACGTTCTCAAGCACCGCGACGCGGGCCTGAGCCACACGGCCGCCTGCCTGCGCTCCACCGACGCCGCACTCCACGCCGAGGGGGTCTCCCGTGATTGACCGGACCGTCAACCCCACCCACGCCGAACCGCGCCCAGACGACACCGCGCCGCGCGCCGCCAGCACGGTCGGGCACCGCGGAGCCTCCGCGCCCAGCGACCCGCCGCCCGGCACCGTCATCGACGCCGCCAGCACCACGAAGGCCATTGAGGCGGACGAGCGCCGCGCCCAGCCCCCCGTGCTGACCCTCAAGGGGGCCCAACAGGTCTTCCGGACGTCGCGGGGCGAGGTCCCCGCCGTTGCCGGGGTCGACCTCGACGTCCGGCCCGGCCAGGTCCTCTGCCTGGTGGGGGAGTCCGGCTGCGGCAAGACCACGACGGCCCGCATGGCCGCCGCCCTGTCCAGCCCCACGGCCGGTTCGGTCCTGTTCCGAGGCAGGGACGTCGCCACCATGGACCGCAAGGAGCGGGCGGCCTTCCGGCGCTCGGTCCAGTACATCCACCAGGACCCCTACGCCTCCCTGAACCCGGTCCGCACCGTCTACTCCACGGTCTCCGCCGGGCTGCGCCGCCACAAGCTGGTGAAGAACCGCCACGAGGCCCGCCGGGTCGCCGCCGACCTGCTGGAGCGCGTCGACCTCACCCCGGCCGAGGACTACCTGGACAAGTACCCCCACCAGATGTCCGGCGGCCAGCGCCAGCGTGTCGCCGTGGCCCGCGCCCTGGCGATGGAACCCGAGGTCATCATCGCCGACGAGTCCACGTCGATGCTGGACGTGTCCATCCGCGTGAGCCTCCTCAACACCCTCGGCAGGCTCCGCGACGAACTCGGCGTGAGCTTCCTGTTCATCACCCACGACCTCGCCGTGGCCAAGTACTTCGCCTGGCGGGGCGAGATCGCGGTCATGTACCTGGGCAAGGTCGTGGAGCGCGGGCCCACCCCCCAGGTGGTCAACGACCCCCAGCACCCCTACACCAAGGCGCTCATCTCCGCGGTCTGCGAACCGGACCCGGACCTGGCGCGGAGCAAGGAGCGGGTCCGGCTGCGCAGTTCGGACATCCCCGACCTCACCGACCTGCCTCCCGGGTGCGACTTCCACCCGCGCTGCCCGATCTACGCCCAGGGCAGCTGCGACACCGTGCGGCCGCCGCTGGTCCGCAGCCACGACCGGCTGCTGGCCTGCCATGTCGTGACCAGGGAGTGAGGTGAGTTGCTGCTCCTCATCGGACGCTTCGGCCTGTTCGTCGGAGCCTTCCTCACCCTCGCCTGCACCCTCATGGCCGTGATCACATCCCCCGGCACAGCCGAGTTCGTCATCAGTGTCGTCACCGTCGGTGTCGGCCTGGCCGTACTCGCCCTCGGTCTGCTCGCCGTCCTTCTGGAAAGGAAGCGTCAAGAATGACCTCCACCCCCTCGCGCAACGCGATCCTGAACGATCTGAGCAGAAGGCGGCTCCTCAAGGCCGTCGGTCTCGGCTCGGTCGGGGTGGCGGGCGCCGGACTGCTGTCCTCCTGCTCCGCCGACAGCGGCGGCAGCTCCGACGCCACCCAGTTCACCGGGGTCTTCGACTACGACCTGGACTCCATGACGCGCAACGTCCACCGTGAGGACGGCGCGCTCCTGCTCGGCTCCGTCTACAAGGACCTGTTCCTGTGTCCGGGCGGCGTCTTCAACTGGGCCGAGCACGACTGGGACTACCTCCTGCTCGAGGGACACGAGTGGGACGGGAACGACCTCGTCCTGACCCTGCGCTCCGGGCTGAAGTGGAGCGACGGCAACGACCTCAACGCCGACGACATGATCCGCAGCTACGCCATGCGCGTTCTGGAGGCCCCTCCGTGGGGATTCGGCTTCCCCCAGGTGCAGAACCTGGAGAAGCTGGACGACCTCAGCGTCCGCCTCGGTTTCGAGAACCCGTTCCCCAACATCGAGCGGAGCATCATCAAGCACCGCATCGTCTCGAAGGCCACGTACGAGGAGTTCGGCGAGCGCGCGGTCGAGATGGTCAACGACGGTGTCCGCCAGGGCGACGACGAGCACTCCGAGTGGAACGCCGGGTTCATCGAGTTCAACCCGGACGAGATCGTGTGCAGCGGCCCGTACATGTTCGACGAGGCGCAGATGTCGGACGCGCGCATCACCCTGGTGCGCAACGAGGACGGCTATCAGGGCACCGAGGTGAAGTTCGACGAGGTCGTCGTCCACAAGGGTGACAACCGGCAGTCGGCGCTGTTGGTGCAGCAGGGCGAGGTGGACTACTCCACCCTGGCACCCAGCGCCGCCGACCAGCAGGCCTTCCAGAGCGTGGAGGGCTTCCGCTGGGTGGAGCACGCGGGCTACGACGGCTGCGGCATCATGTTCAACCACAAGGCCAAGCCCGAGGTCCAGGACGTGCGCGTGCGCAAAGCCCTCGCCCACGTCCTCGACGGAGACCAGATCGGTCAGGTGGCCCGGGGCGACGGCTACAGCCGCGTCACGCACTACGCGGGCCTGGCCGACATCCAGGCCGAGGAGATCCTCACGGCCGAGGAGCTGGAGGACTTCGAGAACTTCGACCAGGACCTGGACAAGGCCACGGAGCTGTTGGATGACGCCGGCTGGACCAAGAAGGGCGGCAAGTGGCTCCTCCCGGACGGGGAGGAAGCCAGCTTCGAGGTCATCGGTGTCGCGGGCTGGGGTGACTTCGAGCTGACCGCCACCCAGGTCGAGGAGGCCTGGAACGCCTTCGGTATCAAGACCGAGGCGCGCAACGTGCCCGAGGACAACCCGTGGGGCATCTGGGGCGCCGGTGACTTCGAGGTGGCCGTGCGCCACTGGGGCAACCCGGAGCAGCCGGACTACTGGGGCGCCTTCCAGATGAACTTCCTCACCGAGAACGCCGGAACCGAGGACTCCCCGGGCCAGGGATTCGACCTCCAGGTCGAGAGCCCCTCCCAGGGAGACGTGGACATCGCCGAGCTGGTGGACACCGCCCAGCGGGCGGAGAACGAGGAGGAGCAGAAGGAGGCCCTGAAGACGCTGGCCATCGTCTTCAACGAACTCCTTCCCCGCATCCCGATCTGGACCTACAAGTACCTCTCCCCGGCGGTCGAGGGCGTTCGCGTCAAGGAGTTCCCGACCGACACCCCCACCTCCCAGAACGAGCAGTACCAGGACAACCACGTCATCCTGGCGCTGATCCGGGGCGAGCTGGAGCCGGTCGACGGCTGAGACTGACCCCCGGCCGTGGCCCGGGGGTGAACCGAGCCGGTCCCGAGCGGGGGCGGGCGCCTTCGGGCCCCGCCCCCGCCGGTGTGCCCGCCCCGGCCGGTGTCCGGCGTCGTCGCGTGAATTACGGGCATGCGTGAGTTTGTCCCCCAAGGGACCGTTTGTGCGCGTTCAAGGCGAAGCGGGGTAGTCTCCCGTGCATTCGCACGCGCATGCGCGCTGTCGTCCACCGATCCCCTCCATCCCGCCGATCCCC
>NZ_LAVM01000146.1:0-4383 GCF_001083815.1 Nocardiopsis sp. SBT366
GCGGGGGGGATGGGGGCCGGGGCCGGTACTGCCTAGGGTGGCGGGATGCTCGTGCGCAATCGTTGGGTCATCCTGTCGGTCAGCATGGTGGCGCAGGTGGCCAGCGTCTCGGTGATGTTCGGGGTGCCGGTCGTGCTCCCGCAGCTGCGCGAGGCGTTCGGAGTCTCCACGGCCCAGGCGGGGATGCTCGCCGGGCTGCCCTCGTTCGGCCTGCTGCTCACCCTCCTGGCCTGGGGCGTGGTCATCGACCGCGCGGGGGAGCGGGCGACGATGGCGCTCAGCCTGCTTCTGACGGCGGGTGTGCTCGGGCTGCTCTGGACGGTGACGGACCTGTGGGGCGCGGCGGTGGTCCTGCTGCTGGCGGGTGCGGTCGGCGGCCCGGTCAACGCGGCCAGCGGGCGTCTGGTCATGACCTGGTTCGAACGCCGCGAACGCGGATTGGCGATGGGGATCCGTCAGTCAGCCCTGCCCCTGGGCGTGGGCCTGGCCGCCCTGGTACTGCCCAGGGCGGCGGACGCGTGGGGGTTCGTCGGTGCGATGACGCTTCCGGCCGCGCTCGCGCTGGTGGCGGTCCCCCTCGTGCTGGCGATGGCCTCGGCGCCCCCGGAGGGGCGGGAAACCCCTGACGCTCCCGCCCCTGTCGCCCCGGCCGAACCAGCCGAACCGACAGAACCGGCGGCGTCCCCCTACCGAGGGTGGGCCATCTGGCGGGTGCACGGCGCGAGCATGCTCCTCGGGGTCCCGCAGGTCACGCTCATGGTCTACACGGTCATCTACCTGGTCCAGGAACAGGGGTGGGGTCCGCCCGCCGCCGGTGCCGTGGTCGCGGCGGCGCAGATCCCCGGGGCAGTCGGACGGCTGCTGCTCGGGGCCTGGTCGGACCGGACCGGGAACCGCATGCGCCCGGTCCGGTGGCTGGCCGTGGTCTCCGGGGTGGCGCTGGTCCTGCTCACCGTCCTGCCGAACGTGTGGGGAGGGGCTGCCGTCCCCCTGGTCCTGGTCTGCCTGGTGCTGACCATGTGGCACAACGGCCTGACCTTCCTCTCCGTCGCGGAGATCGCCGGGACCGCCTGGGCCGGGCGGGCGCTGGCGGTGCAGAACTGGCTCCAGTCGGTCAGTACCACCCTCACCCCCGTGTTGATGGCCGCCGTGATCACGCTCGCGGGACTGCCCACCGTTTTCGCGGTGAGCGCGGTGTTCTCCGCGTTGGCCGTCGCGGTGGTGCCGATCCGGCCGCATCGCACTACCGACCAGTAGTAAAGATCTGGTCCCGGTGCGTCGGCGGGGCGCCGGGGAGGTCTAGGGTGGGGCCCATGGTGCAGGAATTTGACAAGGTCGGCGTCGTAGGACTGGGCACGATGGGTGCGGGCATCGCTGAGGTGTTCGCCAGGGCCGGGTTCAACGTCGTCGGGGTCGAGATCGACCAGGCCGCCCTCGACCGCGGCCGTGGCCACGTGGACAAGTCCCTCTCGCGCGCGGTGAGCAAGGGCAAGATCACCGAGGGGGAGCGCTCGGAGATCGACGCCCGTCTCACGTTCAGCACGTCCCGCGAGGACCTCTCGGACGCCGACTTCGTCGTCGAGGCCGTCCCCGAGCGCATGGACGTCAAGCGCGACGTGTTCGGCGACCTCGACCGGATCTGCCCGCCCGGCACGATCCTGGCGACCAACACCTCCTCGCTTTCGGTCACAGAGATCGCGGCGCTGACCGACCGCCCCGAGAAGGTCGTCGGCCTGCACTTCTTCAACCCGGCCCCGGTCATGAAGCTGACGGAGGTCATCACCACCATCTCCACCAGCCCCGAGACCGTCGACATCGTCACCGAGGTCGCCAAGCGCGTCGGCAAGACCCCGATCGCGGTGGGCGACCGCGGCGGTTTCGTCGCCAACGCCCTGCTGGTGCCCTACGTCAACGACGCCATCCGCCTCTACGAGCGTCGGATCGCCACCCGCGAGGAGATCGACGAGGCCGTCAAGAAGGCCGCCGGTCTGCCGATGGGCCCGCTCGCCCTCGCCGACCTCGTGGGTCTGGACGTGTGCCTGGCCGTCATGGACGTCCTCTGGGACGAGTTCCGCGACCCCAGGTACGCCGCCACCCCGCTCATGCGTCGCATGGTCGCCGCGGGCCGCCTCGGCCGCAAGACCGGCCAGGGCTTCTACGGGACCGGTGACGAGGCTCCCGAGCCCCGCCGCACCGGCCGCCTCGCCGAGATGGTGCGCGAGGAGGAGACCCTCGACCTGGGCGAGATGCTCATCGCGCCGCAGATCGACGACGCCCTGCGCATGGTCGGCGACGGCTACGCCTCCGCCAAGGACATCGACACCGCCATGCGGTTCGGCTGCGGCTACCCGAAGGGCCCGACCGAGCTTCTGGAGGAGCGCGGCGCGGAGTCCGTGATCACCACGCTGGTGGCCATGTCGGAGTACGGGCTCACCACCATCGCGGTGCCCGCTCCGCTCCTCATGGACCTGCTGCCCGACGCCGAGGAGAGCGCCTCCCACGGCGGCGGCTGCGCCTGCCACGGCTAGGGCCTGTTTTTCTGGATGCTTTCGCTCGTGTCGGCGGAGCCGCCATCGATGCGAGCGGCCGTCTCCGCTGCTGTACGCTGCTACGCAAGCTCCGCAGCTCTCGCACAGCGGGGGCCCGGCAATCTCTCGCCAGACGATGAGCGAGGTCAGCCCGGGGTTGGCTGTCCGAGCTTCATCGGCGCGGCGAGCGGCCGCCCGGTGGTAACGCGAGGACACCGCGCCGCAGGCGTCCGTTGAGGGTGGTGGCGGGCGACGGGTGGGAGGAATGTTCCAGAAAACAGGGCCCAGGTCCCACCGCTTCGCCCGGCCCGGCACCCCGGCCGCCGCCACACCCCCCGGTGTGGCGGCGGCCACTGTTCGTCCTCTCCTACCCTTGGAGGGTGAGCCCGCGCCGTAACAGCCCCCGCCGTAAGACCGCCCGGGGCAAGAACCCTCCTGGAGGCCCCCCGGACGAGGACGCCCTCATGCTGCGCGTCACCGGAGGGCAGCGCCGCGAGACCGGCCCCGACGGCGAGTGGGTCACGCGCCGGATCAGCGGCGCCGCCGCGACCAAGGTCTACCGCTGTCCCGGCTGCGCCCAGGAGATCCCCACGGGGATGCCCCACGTCGTCGCCTGGCGCCCCTACGGCGACGGTGGCGACCGAAGGCACTGGCACTCCTCCTGCTGGGACCGGCGTTCCCACCGCTCTCCCAGGGCCCCCAGATACTGACCTGACGAGAGGACCCATGGAGATCCGAGCCACCACGGTGCTGCCCGCCGTTCGACGGCCCATCACCCTGCACACCGCCGACGGACTGGAACTGGTCGGCGAACTGGCCCTGCCCGAGGGCCGCAGGCCCGTCGCCACTCTGGTCTGCCTGCACCCCCTGCCCACCGCCGAGGGCATGATGGACAGCCACGTCCTGCGCAAGGCGTCCTTCCGTCTGCCCGCCCTGGCCAACGTCGCCGTCCTGCGCTTCAACACGCGCGGTACCACCTCACGCCACGGCACCAGCGAGGGCGCGTTCGGTGAGGGCGAGACCGAGCAGCACGACGTCATGGCCGCCATCGAGTTCACCGAGTTCGAGGACCTGCCCGACCCCTGGTTGCTGGGCTGGTCGTTCGGTACCGAGCTGGCCCTCAAGTGGGGCTGCGACCCGCAGGTCAGGGGCGCACTGCTGCTGTCACCGCCGCTGCACCGCGCCGACGAGTCCGACATGCGGGTGTGGGCGGAATCCGGCAAGCCCGTCGTGGCGCTGGTCCCCGAACACGACGACTACCTCAGGCCCGAGGAGGCCCGGGAACGCTTCGCGCCCCTCACCCAGGCCGAGATCATCGGGGTCGACGGCGCCAAGCACCTGTGGGTGGGCGAGCCCTACGTGCGCCGCGTCCTCGACGAGATCGTCAGGCGCGTCAACCCCGAGGCGTACCCGCTACCCACCGAGTGGGACGGTCCGTGGGAGAAGGATCAGGGCTAGCTCCGCTGTGTCTCCTGGCACCCGCGCTTCGGTGCGTGTGCCTGTGCGTCGCCTTCGCGGAGGATCCTTCGGTGTCCGCGGGGGTCCGCGAGGAGCAGGCCATCACCCCCCGCCACTCCAGGAGCCTCCCTCCGGCACCGAACGAAGGCACCGGTGTGTGAGCGGGGCTCGCCGCCGGGGTTGAGGTGGGCGTGCGGATCTGCGCCCGTGGCTGTGGTGTGGTCCGGACGTGCGAAGGGCCCGGTCCCGGGGTGAACCCCTGGGACCGGGCCCTTCGTCGTCTCAGGACGACTCAGCCGAGGCCGGTCGTTACTCCTGCCACCAGTCCTCGTCGTCGGAGCCCTTGCCGGAGTGGGCGGGCTGCTTGGGCTCCTCCACCGCGGGGGCGGGGGCGGCC
>NZ_LAVM01000147.1:0-4339 GCF_001083815.1 Nocardiopsis sp. SBT366
GGGGAAGGGTGCGCAGCGGCAGCGCGATGTGGGGGTGCCGAGGGCGTGGTTGGTGAGGAAGTCGACGGCGGGTGGGAGGGCCTGATGCGGAGTCGGGTGCGAAGGCGTCGTCGTGGCTTCGTGCCCGTTGGTGTTCCACACGTGCTGGCCCATGTGCCCAGGGAGCCTCGGGGGCGCTGGGCGAGGCCAGGGGTTTGCGGGAGTGCGGGGGCGGCTTCAGTCGGGGTGGGTGTCCCAGGCGGCGCGGGCCCGTTCGAGGTCGATGTCGCGGCCCAAGGCGGGCAGGGCCCGGTAGGTGCTCAGGAGTGCGGCGGTGATCAGCAGCGCCCACAGGGCCAGGGCGCCGCACCACGCGGGCAGCGGAGACAGCAGCGGGGCGGTGCAGGCCAGGAAGGTCAGGGCCGTGGGGGAGACCCAGTCGCGGCCGGTGGGGAAGCCCTGGCTCGCTCGGGTGGTGGAGACCATGACGGGGATCATGGCGATGGTGCCGATGACGAGGCCAGGGACGGCGGCCAGGGGTGCGATCAGGGCGAGTGCCCACCAGGGCAGCCAGGGGCTCAGGGCCCACAGGGTGGTGGTCGTGGCGGCCAGGGCGACGGCGAGGCCCGACACGACCAGGGGGAGTGGCAGCCCCCGGGGGTGTGGGTTGGGCTGACCGGGACCGCTGGGTTCGGACGCGTCGTGGGTCAGTGACTGGGCCGCGGTCAGGGTGCGGCGCAGTGACAGTGCGGACAGGTACTGGTTCCTGTGGGGGTGGTCGCCGTGGGTGTTCGAGCTGTCGTCCATGACCTGCCGTTGCTCGTGGTGAGGGTGTGACGTTCGGGGTGCGAGGCCGCGCGGTCGTTGGCGGTGGAGACCGCGGGGCGTGTGTTCGAGTGTAGGAGCGTCGGCCGGTCCTGCTGGGCGCCCGGAGGTGAGGTGAGGGAACGGAGCGCGAACTCGGCGAGGGGGTTGGGCATCGGACCCAGGGACCCCACTCGTGAGGAGCACCGACGTTGAGTACCGACCCCGATCCCGATCCCGCGGCGGAGAACCCGAGGGACCACCTGGCTGTGGGCCCCAACCCGCAGGAGCGTGCTGGGTGGGCCGCTGCGGGGGAGGAGGCACCGGTTCGCGAGACCGCACCGTCGGGGACGGGGGCGGTGTGGATTCTGGTGCTGGCGCCGCTGTGGTCGTTGCTCATCCCGGTCGCGGTGGTGCTGGGCCTGCTCGGCCTGACCCATGAGGACGGTGTGAGCGCGCTGGTCGGGTTGGTCGGCATCTCGGTGACCGTGGGGTCCCTGTACGGGTTTCGCGCGTGGATGCGGCGGCAGGGGGCGGCGCGTTCGTGGGAGCTACCGTTGGTGGTGCTGACGGCCGTGGTGGTCGGTGTGCTCGTGGGGTTGCTGCGGCTGGAGTGGGGGGTGGCGGAGCAGATCAACCCGGTGGCGCCGGTGTTCTGGTGTCTTGTTCTGGCGTACTCGGGCGCGGCCGTGGTGTGGATGATGCGACCCGGAGTGATGCGGGTGGTGGTCGCGGTCGGTGTGGTGGTGGCGTTGTGTGCCGTGGTGACGGGGGTGGCCTGGTGGCAGAAGCGCGTGGAGGACGTGCGCGACAACCAGGAACTGGGGCGGGCGGTGGCCGCTGTGGAGTCTCCGATCGCGGCCTTGGAGGCTCCGGGGTGGGAGCCGGTGGCAGTCCATGTGCAGGACGACCAGGTTCCCGTGAAGATCACCTACGAGCCTTCTCGCGGGGTGGTGTGGGAGAGGGGGTTCCAGTTGGAGGTGAGCACGGTCGTGGAGGAGGCGGGGGAGTCGGGGCTTCCCTACTGGGTCAAGTGTTCGGAGGGCGATGAGGAGTACGGGTGCGAGCGGCACGGATCGGTGACGGTGTTCGACGGCTCCGATGCCCCCATCCCCTCGATGAACGCGTTGGTGGAGGTCGAGGACGGTGTCCTGGCGTATCTGACGGCGCGCGTGCCCCAGTCGAAGGACGGGGCTCCGGAGATGGAGATGCCCGACCTGGACATGGTGGAGCTGGCTGATCAGGTGCGGGGTCTGGAAGGCGAGGACGCGCAGGGGGTGGTGAGGGAGGTGCTGTGAGCGGTGCTGGACGAGTGGGGATGTCCCTGCGGGCCTGCGGGTGAAGGTCCGCATCGTCAGGCGGTCGGTGGGGAGGCCTGCGGGTCTTGGTGGGTGTGGCTTGGGCGATGCCCCGCAGGCGTCCGGGCCGGACCGGAGTTCGGGCGGCTCGAACGGGGGACTGCGGTGGTGGTCGGAGTTTGGGACTCGACCCCTTCTGGTGCGTGAGGTGGCCGAGCGTGGTGCTCGACAGGAGACGGGACAGCCGAGGGGGAGGGCCACGGGGGACAGGTGCCGGATGCGTTGTGGTGTGGGGTGCGCGAGGCGGGCGGGTGCGTTGAGTGGCCATGTGGGCACGCTTCGTGTGGGGCGTTTCCTCGAGGGCTGCGCGAGAGTGAGTGGCCAAGCGGGGCCGGGGCGTGGATCGGGTCCGTTGGGGGCGTGGACGGGCAAGGCGTGGGCGGTTCGGCGGATTTTCCCGTTTCTTGGGGGCCCAGGGCGTGTTGGTGGTTGCGGGGAGCACTCAGCAAGCTCTACTTGACATAATGTGCATTATCGGCGATACGGAAATGCCTGCGGGGAAGGGGTTTTCGTGCCGTGGGCGGCCACTGGGGCTCTTGGAGTGCACCACCGGCCCCTGGTGGGCGCCGAGGATCACCCCCGGGCGGCGCCGACGAGCTGAGGGCCCGAGGGCCCTGGGGGGCGTGGAGATCCCGAGGGCTCCGGGGGCCCAAAGCCCGAACGCTGAGCGGGCGTGTGTGTGGCGCTGGGCGGGTCGGGTTGTCCACAGGCAGCCGGATGGTCGCTGGCGGCCCTGGGTGCTTTCGGGTTAGCGTCGATTCGGGGGCGCTGTGAGCGCTCACTGGCGGAGCCTGATGCCCCCGAATTCGAGCTTGCGTCACACAGGCCCGCACAGACAACTCCCAGGGTCGCTGCCTGTGGACAACCGTGCCGTGCGTGCTCGCCACACCAGGCCGCCACCTGGCGGGTCACTGTTGGATTCGCTCCAGCGTCCGTGTTCCCCGGCTCCAAGGGTCGGATTGGCAGGCCCTCAGGCGATGTTTGCTGGGGCCACTCGCCTGCCTGTGCACTCGGCCTGATCTGGGGTTTCTCCGCGCGTGGGAGTCAGGCCCGGGATCTGACGCACGGGCCTCGTTCCGCTCGCATGCTGGTTGAACTGTGTTTTCTCACCCATGGGCGCAGGGCGATCCAGAGCCCCTTCTGCCTGTGGACCCCTCCATGTTTCATGCATAAACGGTGTTATGCATCCTTTTGGGGTTGTTTGACGACACATGACCGAGATGGATTGCGTTGAGCCTCGTGTCGGCTTTCGTTGGCACGCCTTCACTCCTCGACTTCCCGTACCTGCGCGCCCGTGTATCGAACACCTGTTCCCTTTCTGCGGCTCATGGGGGGCCTGTACACCTGTACGAACCGGGCTACCACTCCCCTGGGTCAGCCGAGAGACACCGTTCGGCACGGTTCACATGGGGACCCGCGAGCCGCCCACTCCCCTGGCGTCGCAACCCCGTAGGCCCCTGGTGGAGGCCCGGACGGCCTGCCCACGGGCACCCCGCCAGCGAAGGCCACCGAGTCCCACCGCCCGGAGCGGGACGGTGAGGTCGAACGCGGCGACCAGAGTGAAGGAGAAGCCAGGAGCCCCCCGCCCCCGCCCCGGTCGCATAATCGCAGTTCAGAAGGGGGTAACTGTCGCCCCACTCCCCCGCTGTCGTTCTCACATCCCTGCGGCGGCATCGGGTCGAACTGCTTGGACGTACGTACACACCAGGTGAAATGGCCGTCCTCCCCCACCCCCGAGTCCCTGAGTCCCCGTCCATGGATCGGCGCCGCCGGCCCCAAAGCGGCGTGGCACAGCGGCACGGCCCGCCCCGGTCGTGTCCCCCCGCTGCTCCCCCGTCCACCGGCCCAAGCAGGGCGTCGTCGATCTCGCGTGCGTGCGGCCTGTGCATGTCATGGAGGCCCGCCACCGCGGCGGTGCCGAACAGCTTGCTCGCGGTGGGCGTGGAAGCCCCCGTCCTGGCCAGCGGTGGGATGCCCGCCTCGGTGGCCAGGGTGTCGAGGTGAGTGGGGTCGGTGGTGTTGGTGCGGCGGGGGCGGGGGGGGGGTGGGGGGGGAGCCGACCGGGGGGGGGGGGGAGGACGCCCGCCGTAACACGGAGGCGATCACCCGGGTGCTGGACCGCGGCCGGGTGAACGTCCCCCGGATGCTGCACGGCGTGGACGCGACGGCCTGGCCGATGCTGGGGCAGGCGCTGGAGG
>NZ_LAVM01000148.1:0-4275 GCF_001083815.1 Nocardiopsis sp. SBT366
CCCCAGCGGCCCTTCCCCCAAGGTGCCCCCCATGGACTCCGCGCTCACGACGATCGGCCTGCCGCTCGCCCTCGGCATCATCATGCTCGGCCTGGGACTCTCCCTGACCGTCCGGGACTTCACCCGGCTGCTCTCCATGCCCTGGACCATCGTCCTGGTCCTGGGCTGCCAGATCGTCCTGCTACCGCTCTTCTGCCTCGGTCTGGTCCTGGTGTTCGTCACCCACTTCGACCTCTCGCCCCTGCTGGCGGTGGGCATGATGATGATGGCCGCGTCCCCGGGCGGCACCACCGCGAGTCTGTACAGCTACCTGTTCAAGGGCAACGTCGCGCTCAACATCTCGCTGACTGCGATCAACTCGCTCACCGCCATGGTGACGCTGCCGCTGATCACCGGGTTCTCGCTCGGCTACTTCACCGAGGGCGGGTCCATCGGCCTCCAGACCGACAAGATGGTCCAGGTCTTCGCGGTCATCCTCATCCCCGTCGCCATCGGCATGCTCGTCCGCGCGAAGCTGACCGCCTTCGCGGAGCGCATGGAGAAGCCGGTCAAGCTCGGTTCCATCCTCGTGCTGGTCGCGGTCATCGTCGGGGCCATCGCCGCCGAGTGGGCCAACCTGCCCGAATACATTGTCTCGGTCGGCCTGATGGTCCTGGTCTTCAACGTGGTCAGCCTCGTGATCGGATACTGGGCGCCCCGCCTGGTGGGCACCGAGCGCCCCGAGGCCGTCGCGTCCTGCATGGAGATCGGCCTGCACAACACCACGCTGTCGCTCACCATCGCCGTGACCGTCCTGAACAGTACCGAGATCGCCATCCCCTCGGCGGTGTACGGCGTGCTGATGTTCTTCACCGCGGCCGCCGCCGGTGCCCTGCTCAACCGTCGCGGGGCCCGAGAGGACCGGGCCGGGGCGCGGGCCGCCTGACCCGCACGCCGCCGAGCGGCACACCCCGGCCCGCAAGCTGCCCTCGGGGCTCAGACCCGGTGGCTCAGGTAGGCCAGGACCGCCCGCACCCTGCGGTGGCCGCTGTCCGTGGGCGCCAGGTCCAGCTTGTGGAAGATGTTGCCGATGTGCTTGTGGACCGCGTTGGTGGTGACCACCAGCCGCGCCGCGATCTCGCCGTTGTCGTGCCCCTCCGCCATGAGAGCCAGGACCTCGCGCTCCCGGGCGGTCAGGGTCTCCAACGGGTCCCGCCTGCGGGAGGTGAGCAGCTGCCGCACGACGGCCGGGTCCATCACGGTGCCGCCCCCGGCGACCCGGTCCAGGGCCTCCACGAACTCGCTCACCCGACCCACCCGGTCCTTGAGCAGGTAGCCCACCCCGCCCTGGCCGTCGGAGAGCAGCTCGCCCGCGTAGTCGCGCTCGACGTACTGGGACAGCACCAGGACGGGCAGCCCCGGGTGGGCGGCGCGGGCCGCGATGGCCGCGTGGATGCCCTCGTCGCGAAAGCTCGGCGGCAGGCGCACGTCCACCAGGGCGAGGTCGGGGCGGTGCCGGTCCACGGCCGCGGCGAAGGCGGGCACGTCCTCGGCCACCGCGGCCACCTCGTGTCCCCGGGTGGACAACAGCAGCTTGAGGCCCTCGGACAACAGCACGTTGTCCTCGGCGATCACGATCCGCACGGCAGTTCCACCCTGAGCGTCGTCGGTCCCCCGGCGGGGCTGTACACGGTCACGTTCCCGTCCAGCGCGGCCGCCCTGCGGCGCAGCCCCCGGACCCCGCTTCCCGCGGTCTCGTCCACACCGCCGTGCCCGTCGTCGGACACCTCGACCCTCAACAGGTCGTCCTCGCGTTCCAGGCGGACGGAGATCGTCTCCGCGCCGCTGTGCCGGACCGCGTTGGTGACCGACTCGGTGACCGCGTAGTACGCGGCGGTCTCCACCGCCACCGGCAGGGTGCCCGGGTCGGTCACGTCCAGCCGCACCGGCAGGGTGGTCCGCCCGGCCAGAGCGGTGAGGGCGCCCGGCAGGCCCCGGTCGGCGAGGATCGGCGGGTAGATGCCCCGGATGACGTCGCGCAGCTCGGTCATGGCCTCCTCGGTTCCCGTGTGCGCCTGTTCGAGCAGGGCGGCGACCGCAGGGTCCGATGCGGCCTCCTTCGCCACGCCCAGCTGCATGGCGATCGCCACCAGCCGGGCCTGGGTGCCGTCGTGCAGATCGCGTTCGATCCGTCGCAGTTCCGCGCCGTGCGCGTCCACCACCCCGGCGCGCGTGCGCTGGAGTTCGTCCACGCGGTGGGCGAGCACCTCCTGCTCGGAGGGGGCCAGGGAGCGGACGCACATCCGGGCGTGCGCGTCGCACATCGGCACCGTCACCCACCGCAGGATCGCCACGCCGACCGCGAACTGGAGGGCGGCGGAGATCACGGCGGCCCCCCAGCCGTCCACCGCGAACCCGAGCTGCTCGGGCTGGAACCCGGCCGGGTACGCCCACCACAGGAGTGAGTCGACGGTGTTGACCAGCATGCCGGGGCCGATCAGGGCCAGGCACCCGAGCAGGATGCTCACCACCGAGAACAGCGGCATCCACAGGAGCACCCGGTGCGTGGCGGGCGCGCCCACCAGCGCACGGAAGCCGTGGTCGGGCGGTCGCGGCAGGTCGGGGACGTCGATCCCGAGCCACCCTGCGGCACGCAGCCGGTTCCAGTCGGCCCAACGCGTCACCAGCCGCACCCACCGGGACGCCAGGAACGTCCCCACCCCGCTGAACGGGAGCGCCAAGGCCACCACCAGGGTCAGGGGTGCCATCACGAGGGTGATCATCCCGAAGACCAGCGCCGCCAGCAGGCGGCCGCACGCCCGTAACGGCCGATCCCACACCTTCCGCATTCCGTGCTCCTCAGCCAGGTTCCTCGACGGCGTCGATCCGCCGACTCGCACCAGTCTGGGGTACCTGAGGGGGCCGGGCACTACAGCTGGCTACCGGAACCGGCCACCGCACGCTCCACCGGGCCCTGTCCGGCTACCGTGAGGACCCCGCCACGCGCCGACACAGGGAGGCCGCCCCTCGTGAGCCGCACCCACCACTGGACCGCCATGGGCGGGACCGGAGGGGCCGCCTCCGCCAGGTACGCCTTGGACGTCGGCGTCGCCCTGGTGTACTCGATCGTGGACCCGTCCACGTGGTGGCGTCTCACGTCGCCGGACCGGCTCGGCGCCGACCCATGGGAGTGGTTGGGGCTCGCGCTGCTCGTGGTGGTACCGGTGGGGATGGTGCTGCGCTGGAGGTACCCGGCGGGTGCGTTCGCCACGGTCCTCGCCGCCAGTGTCCTGACACTGCTCGGCGGTTGGGGCGTCGCCCCGCCCCTGGCCGCCGCCTGGACCCTGTACCCCCTGGCGCTGACCTGGGAGGGGAGGGCCCCGCGTCCACGGCCGACCCGCCTGGCCCTCGCCGCGGGTGCGCTCTGCGCCGTGTTGGTCGGCGCGACGCTGTGGATCCCCGAGCCGGTGTACGCACACTTCGCCGACCTCTCGCCCCTCGCCCTGCTCGCCCCGATCGTGTTCCTGGCCCCGTTCGGGCTGTCGTGGCTGCTGGGGCGTGTGGTGCGCGAACGCCATCTGCGCGAAGTCCGCGAGGCCGAGGACACCCTCGCGCGCACCCAGAACCTGGAACGACTGCGGGTGGCCCGGGAGGTGCACGACATCGTCTCGCACACCCTCGGCGGGATCGGTGTGCGCGCCGGTGTGGTGCGCCACGTGCACGGCGACGATCCACGCGCGCTCGCCGAGGCCCTCGCGGAGATCGAGCGGGCCAGCCGGGCCGCCACTGACGAACTCCGTCTCGTGCTCGGGGTACTGCGCCAGGGGGACACCGCGCCACTGGCACCCCAGCCCGGACTGGCCGATCTGCCCTCGTTGGTGGAGACCGCGCGGGCCGCAGGAGTGGAGTGCGCGCTCCACACCCACGGGACCGAGGGGCTGCCCGTGACCGTGGCGGCCGCCGTGCACCGTGTCGTCCAGGAGTCCCTCACCAATGTCGTCCGGCACGCGCCGGGCGCGACCTGCACGGTCACGGTCACCGCTGACGACGGGGCGGTGGAGGTGAAGGTCCTCGACACCGGCCGGGCCAGGCTCCCGGGTGCGGGTCAGGACCCGGCCTGGGCCACACCCGCGACCACGACTCCTCTGCCCGGCAGTGGGACCGGCCTGATCGGCATGCGCGAGCGAGTGTCCCTGCACGGGGGATCCCTCCACACCGGCCCCCGCCCCGGTGGCGGACACCGGGTCCACGCGCGGCTGCCCCTGGACCCGCGCTCCACCAGGACCCCACCGGCCC
>NZ_LAVM01000149.1:0-3880 GCF_001083815.1 Nocardiopsis sp. SBT366
GGACGGGGCCATCCACCGCAGGGGCGGCGGGGCGATCCTGGAGGAGTGCCGCGCCCTGCGCGCCTCCCACTACGGGAAGGGGTTGCCCGCAGGTGGGGCGGTGGCGACCACGGCGGGGAGGTTGCCCGCCCGCTGGGTGATCCACACCGTCGGTCCGGTGTACAGCGGGACCGAGGACCGGTCGGCGGTGCTGGCCTCCTGTTTCACTGAGTCACTGCGGGTCGCCCACGAGCTGGGCGCGGAGTCGGTGGCCTTCCCCGCGATCTCCACGGGGGTGTACCGCTGGCCCCTGGACGACGCGGCTCGGATCGCCGCGCGGGCGCTGCGCACCGCGCCGGTCCGGGTGCCCAGGGTGGACCTGGTGCTCTTCGACGAGGCCGCCCTGGCCGCGTTCCGGCGGGCCTTCGAACCGGGCTGAGGAGGCGCGCGGCTCGATCGTGGCTCCCGCCCCCGTCTACCGCGCCGCCCGCGTCCGTCGTACGCTCCGTTCCATGGGACACCGGCATCCGAGCAAGCTCAAGAACCCCGAGGTGAGTCACGCGCGTGCCCGCTGGCTGTTGCGCGCGGAACTCGCGGGGTGTGACGCCTGCCGCTCCGAAGGCGACGAGGACGCCCTGGCCGACCTCGCGTCAGGCGGTGTCTTCGACTCCCTGATCACGGGTTTCGTGCTGTCCCGCGTCCAACAGTGGCACTCTCCGAGCCGCCCGTCCGAGTACCCGGCAACCGTGTACCGGATCGCCCCCATCGACGAACGCGACTTCTGGCGGCCCCCGACCCAGCACTGCATGCGTGTGTGCACGGTGACGGGGGCCGAGGGCGACGGCGTGGACACCCTCCCCGCGCTCCGGGAACTGCGTCTGATGTCGGCGCTGGACCGCTCGCTGGTCCTGGACGACATCATCGACGGTCTGGCCGAGACGGAGGGTTGACCTCGGGTCCCGTGCTCCGGCCTCCCCTGCTGGCCGCGCCCGGCCGCCGTTTGTCCCCCAAGCACGACAAGCCGACCGTGGGCCGGTGCGAGAGGTGCGGCGAGTACCCGGAAGCGGGCGTGCGCACCTGCCCCCACCGCGGTCACCGCAACGGTTGAGCCGCTACTTACCGGGATCGGCGATCGGCGCCGGGTAGCCCTCGACACCCTCCCCGAACCCCTCCAGCCAGGGCGTGTGCGCTCGCGCGCCCGACAGCTCCGCGAGTTCGGGGACGTACCGGCGCACGTAGACGCCCTCGGGGTCGAACCGCCGCGCCTGCCGGGAGGGGTTGAACGCCCGGTTGGGTCGGGTGTCGTTGCCGGTACCCGCCGTCCACTGCCAGTTGCCGTACTCGTTGGCGACATCCCCGTCGGTGAGGTGGGCGTCGAAGTGCGCGGCCCCCTCCCGCCAGTGCACCAGCAGCGTCTTGGTGAGGAAGGCGGCGGTGATCATGCGGGCGCGGTTGTGCATGAACCCCTCCTGGAGCAGCTGCCGCATGCCCGCGTCCACGATCGGCACACCGGTCCGGCCCTCCTTCCAGGCGGCCAGGGCGTCCCTGTCGTCGCGCCACTCGCGGTCGCGCGCTCGGTAGTCACGGGTGTTGATCCACGGGAACGCCGCCGTGACCTGGTGGTGGAAGTCGCGCCAGGCGAGCTGGCGCACGTACTCGCTGCCGCCGGGGAGGTCCCGGGCGGCGGTGGCGATCTCCAGTGGTGAGAGGCAGCCGAACCTGAGGTCCGCGGACAGACGCGAGGTGGCCGCCCCGGGGAGGTCGTCGTTGCGATCCCCGTAGTCGGCCAGCCCCTCGTCGAGCCAGGCGCGCAGTCGTTCGCGCGCCATGGTCCAGCCGCCGGTCTGCCGGTCCGGGGCGAGGGCGCCGATCCCCTCGGCGTCGCCGTCCAGCTCGGGCAGGTCACCGGGTTCGAGCCCCTCGGGCAGTTCGAGGGCCTCCGGCGCGGGCAGCACCTCGCGCCAGCGCGCCCCCTCCCAGGCCCGCCAGTAGGGGGTGAACACCTTGTAGTGGTCGCCGCTGGCCGGGGTGAGGTCGCCGGGCGGCACCACGGTCAGCCCGGGGTGCTCGCACACCTCCAGTCCGGTGGCGCGCAGCGAGTCCAGCCGCCGTGCCGCGAACCGGGTCACGCCCGCGCTGAGGTGGACGGTGCGCGCTCCGGTCTCCCTGGCCAGCCTCCCGACCTCGGTCGCCGTGTCGCCCCGGCGAAGGAGGAGGTCGCCGCCTCTCTCCCGCAGGCCCGAGCGCAGGTCCGCGAGGGCCTCGGCCAGGTGGGCGCGGCGGTTGCGGGCGGCGCGTGCCAGGAGGCCGGGTTCGAGGACGAAAACGGGGACCACCTGCGGGGAGGCGTGCAGGGCCGCGCTGAGCGCGGGGTGGTCGTTCGGGCGCAGGTCCTGCGTGAACAGGACGATGACGGGGGTGCCCAACAAGGACTCCTTCACTTTTCGACACCTTCACACTACTGGGTGTGTTCATTGGCGATTACCCGAGGTGGTCGGGGGTAGAGCCCCACCATGAACCCGCCTCCCCGTCCCGTCGTCGGAGTCTCCAGCTGCCTCATCGGCGCACCCGTGCGCTACAACGGCGGGCACTCGCGCTTCCGGTTCCTCACCGACGAGCTGGACCGGCACGTGGACTGGCTGCCGGTCTGCCCGGAGGCGGAGATCGGGCTCGGCGTGCCCCGCCCCACCCTGCGTCTCCAGGAGCGGCCTGAAACCGCCCCCGGTGAGGACCGGGTCATCTCCAGCAAGGGCGGCGCCGACCACACGGACGACCTCGCCCGGGTCGCCGACCGGCACCTGCCCGAGCTGCGCCGCCTGGACGGATACGTGCTCAAGAACAAGTCGCCGAGCTGCGGCCTGTTCGCCCTGCCGGTCTTCGACGATCACGGCGACCGGCTGCGCGGGAACGGCCGGGGCGCCTTCGCCGCGCGGCTCACCGAGCTGTTGCCGCAACTACCCATGGAGGAGCAGGGCCGCCTGTCCGACCCCGTCCTGCGCGAGCACTTCGTGGAGCGGGTGTTCGCGCACTCCCGGCTGCGCGCCCTGCTGGAGGATGACTGGCGCCCGCGGGACCTCGTGGCGTTCCACACCCGGCACAAACTCCAGCTGATGGCGCACTCCCCGGACGGCTACCGCGAGACCGGGCGGATCGTGGCCCGGGCGGGCACCGGCGATCCCGAGGAGGTCGCGGCCACCTACGCGGAGGCCTTCCACCGGACCCTCGCCGTCAAGGGCAGTCGGGGCCGGCACGCCAACGTGCTCCAGCACGTCTTCGGGATGATCAGCCCGTTGTTGGACGACGCCCGCAGGCACGACCTGCTGGCCGCGATCGAGGACTACCGGGAGGGGCAGGCCCCGCTCAGCCTGCCGGTCGCGCTGTTGCGGCACCACTGTTCCGCCGAAGCCATGACCTGGGCCAACGAACAGACCTACCTGCGCCCCTACCCCGAGGCGCTGCGGCTGCGGCACCCGGTGGCGGTCTGATCCCACGCCGGAGTCGGACCCGGGGGAAGCCGGAGTCGGACCCGAGGGAAGAGCGCGGCGGGGCGGTTCGGGACGGCACCCGACAGCACGCGGCGCATCCCTGCGCAGCGAACACGTTCGGCTACATTGGGTGACAGTTCCCGGCCGCGTCGTGCGCGGTTTCCGGTTGCCCCCGACCCGAGGTCCCCGACGTGTTCGTCTCCCTGCCCCGACGCGCCGCTGTGCTCGTCTCCTCCTGCGCCGTCGTGCTGCTCGCCACGTCCCTGGCCACCGCTCCCCCGGAGCGCCTGGTCGAGCGGATCGGCCACCACCTGTCGCCCCCGAAACCGGAACTGACCCACGGCCACGCCCTCCTCCCCGTAGGGGGCCGCGACGACGAACTCGACCCCCGAGCGGCACATCTGCCGGTCCAGGTG
>NZ_LAVM01000150.1:0-3756 GCF_001083815.1 Nocardiopsis sp. SBT366
GGGGAAGGGTGTTCGGGTTGCGCGGGACCGGGGTGGCGGTTGCCCGAACGGAAGGGGATGACGTTGAACCGGGGATCGCGCTCGGGGGCGACGGAGGGCTCGTACGTGTGCGCGGGCGCGTGTTGGGCCCGGGGTTCCGGATGCGCCTGCTGCCTGGTCTGCTGCGGCCGGGTGGTGAAGGCCGTGGGCGCGGGCTCGGCTGCGGAGTGGTGTCCGGACGGGGGTGGGGGCTCCGACCCCGGGGACGTACTCCGGAAGGGGTTGTACGGCGGCGCAGGGGGTCTGGGTTCGCGCGCCTGCGCACCCTTGCCGCTCTCGGGCAGTCCGTCCAGGAGGCCGCCGAGGCCGGGCACGGGTCCGCTGCCCCGTTGCCACGCGCCCTCCTGCTCACCGCGACGGGATTCCTCGCGGTCGTCGTTGGTCATGATCGCTCCCCGAAGAAGAGAAGAGAAGAAGAGGTCTGTGAGCTGCCCGGTTCCACCTGGTCCGTTTGGGATTCGGACCAGCGTAGTCCGCGGCGGTCATGCCGCTCGCACGGGTCCCCCCGACCCGGAACGGCTCGCCCCGGCCGAAGTGCCGGGGTCCTCAAGTCACCATCAACTGTGCCAGAGAAGGCGTGGGGACGGGCTGTGTACGAGAGTCCCGAACGGGAACCGGAGGGGGTTCGCGCCCGGTTCGCGGCCCTACGTCACCCCGTGGAGGCACGGCACGGGGCCCCGGAGGCCTACTCGGCAACACCCTAGTAACCCCAACTGAACAGGGGAAACGACGGGCACGAAGGAGCATACACACCATGCAATCTCGCTGTGCGACCAGTCGAACACCCTCCGTACATTTTCTGGTTCTCAGATCCACGAATCGGCCAGGGGAGGGCTTTCGGCTCGCCCCGGGAGCGGGTTGCGGCCAGGACCGGACCTCGCCCCGCTCCCGTCCACCTCCTTGCGCCCAGGGGACCACCAGGGGGCGGAGCGGGCTGTGGGCTTCGGCCTGGGCCGGTCCCGCCTCGTAAGCGCGTCGCAAGCGCGTCGAACGCCGTGCGACACGGCCCTGTGGCACTCTTTGCCGGTACCCGAACACCCCTGATCCCGGTACCCACCCCCAAACGGAACGGAACTCGCCATGCGACGGCGTCACTTCCTCGCCGGTGCCACCACCGTGACCGGCCTCTCCGCGTTCGCCCCCGTGCTGCTCGCCTCCGCCACCGCCTCCGCACGGACCACTGGGGAGTCCTCCGCCGCCCTGACGGCGCCCAGGATCCTCAGCGAACCGGCCGACACCACCGGCGCCATCGTCCGCCCCGAGCGCCGCTTCGACCTCGTCTCCGCCACCCAGGCGCCCGACGCCGTCTCCGAGAACGCCGCGGTGCGCTTCGAGACCGCGGAGGGGCTGGGCGGCTGGCAGGACCTGCACTTCCACACGGCCGGACCCGAGCACCTGCCTCCCTCGGCCTCGGCCATGGCGCGCGCCCCCGAGGGAGCGACCGGCTACGAGGTGCGCGGCGCGGACGGCGCCGACCTGACCGCCCTGAACCTGCACGACGGTGAGGAGCTGCGGCTCGGCGGCCAGGAGCGGGTGTCGCTCTCCGCCGAGGACGAGGGGGTCACCACCCTCTCCGGCGGTTCCGTCCTGCGGGTGCGCACCCGGGCGGGGTGGGGCGCCGACGAGTCGCTGCGCTTCGACGAGGACGGCAACGACCTCTGGGCCGCCCAGTTCCACCCGGTTCAGGCGCTGACCGTGCACCACACGGCGATGGCGACCACGGACGACCACTCGGCGGACGTGCGCGCCGTCTACCACCTGCACGCCGTTCAGCAGGAGTGGGGCGACGTCGGCTACCACCTGCTGATCGACCCCGAGGGCGGGATCTACGAGGGTCGCCACTCGGGTGGCGGCCTCCCGATCTTCCGAGGGGTCCCCCTGCCGGGCCTGGCGGAGTCGGTGACGGCCGGCCACGCGTTCGGGTTCAACCACGGCAACATCGGCGTGTGCCTGCTCGGCGACTTCACCCACGAGCTGCCGACGCAGGCGGCCCAGGACTCGCTGGTGGACGTCCTGCGGGTCCTGTGCGCCCTCACCGGCGTGAACGCGGCCGAGCGGATCGAGTACGTGCACCCGGACACCGGTGCGGCGACCGAGCAGGAGGCGGTGGCCCGACACCGGGACTGGCTCCAGACCGAGTGTCCGGGCAACACCTTCTCCGAGGTGTTCGACACGGTCATCCGCCAGAGGGTCGTCAACGGTCTGCTCTGAACCCCCGTGGCGGTGGGGCATTCCGGCACCCCACCGCCGGGACGAGCAGGGGTGCGGGTTGACGGAACCCGGTTCCACACGCCCGTGTGACGCCGTATCTTGATCGGTGCCCGGAACCACCCGGCGGTTCGTACGCACAGGGGGAACACACGCATGGCCACAGTCCAGAGCGCTCCGATCATGCCCGCGGTCATCCTGGAGACCGAGCGCCTGCGCCTGCGATCCCTGCTCGAACACGACATCGACGACGTGCACGCCTCGTGCGTGGACCCCGAGCTCCAGCGGTGGATTCCGCTGCCCGCACCAGGGCTGCCCTACACCCGGGAGTCGGCGGAGCACTTCTGTCTGAACGTCGCCCCGGCCATCCGGACCGGTGGCGACGGCCAGCACTGGGCCGTGGTGGACAGGGCGACGGGCCGGTTCACCGGTTCCGTGGCGCTGCTGCGCACGCAGTGGGCCGCCATGGTCACCGAGATCGGTTACTGGATCTCGCCGTGGGGCCGTGGCCGTGGGTTGGCCACCGAGGCGGTCGTGGCCGTGTCCCGGTGGGCCCTCGGGCAGGGTTTCCAGCGGGTGGAGCTCAAGGCCGCCACGGGCAACACCGGTTCGTGCCGGGTGGCCGAGGCCGCCGGTTTCGTCCGCGAGGGCACCGACCGCAACGCGATGCCCCTGCACGAGGGCAGGTCGGACCTGGCCTCGTTCGGCCTCGTCCCGGGCGACGTCGGCCGTGGCCCGGGGCTGCTTCCCCTTCCCGACCGGGTCGGGCCGTGACGGCCACCGCCCCGAGCCCCCGACCACCGGTGGCCCCCGGTTCCCCGACGCGACCGCGGTGGCTCCAGCGGTCTGCGCTCAACCCCACACCCGGCTGAGCGACCACTCGCCGGTGGAGGTGTCGTGCCGGAGCTCGTACACGCCCTGCGCGTAGGCCGAACCCGCCTCCACCCGCCAGTGTCCGCGTTCGGGCACCTGGGAACCCGCGCCGGGGGTCCAGTCGCGGCGCAGCGTGACCCAGTGGTCGATGATCCTGCGTATGCCGTACACCCGGCCCTCCCAGGTGAAGCGGGTGGGTCTGCCCTCGTCCTCGACGACCGCGACCTTCGCCCCGAAGTACCGTCCCACGACAGTTCCCCCCACCATCGACCGACTCCTCCTGCTGGTGTCCGGCCGCCGTACGAGCGCACACCGCCGGAAGGGCCCACCCGTGGGGAAGTACGGCCAGGCGTTCGAACAAGTATTCGAATCCTATCGAAAGCGGTGCTTCCTTGGAACTGTTTGCGCGTTCTCGACATCACCTCGGGTAGCACCTGCACGGCCCGTGAGCTCCGCCGCCTGGTCTGCGCCCGGCAGGCGCGCTCATCCGTGTCCCTGACCGAACGTCCCTCGACAACCTCGGCCGGTCCCCTCCGGCCGCGTCCCGCCGATCCGACCGACGGTCGGCCCGCCTCTTCGGGAGCCTTCGGCTGGACGCGCCCGGCTGGGGCTGACCGCCACCTCCCGGCCCCGAGC
>NZ_LAVM01000151.1:0-3663 GCF_001083815.1 Nocardiopsis sp. SBT366
CGGTGCCGGGGCTGGTGGTGCTCCGGGACGGGCTCGGCTCGGGTCGCGGTGGAACGGGGCCGGTCGTCGTCCCCTCCGTCCTCGTAGAGGCCGTCGAAGTACTCCTCCCGGGTGGGGCCGTCCTCGTTGTCGCGGACCCAGCGGGCGCCCACGAACACCGGAGCGGCCAGCACCAGGGCCAGGGGCACGAACACGCCCAGGGGCAGCAGCGTCAGGGCGCCCTCGACACCGGGCAGGACCGGCAGGCGTTCCAGCAGGTGCATGCGCAGCAGGGCGGTGGCGGTCGCACCACCCACGACCAGGGCAGCGGCGAAGGGCAGCATCGGGGTCAGGCGCGGCGGCACCGCGACCAGGGCGACTAACAGGCCCACGCCCACCAGTCCGGCCACCGCCACGGGGCCGGTGCCCTGTAGGGCGTCGGACTGCACGGCGTTCAGGCCCCGCAGGTGAGCGAACGCCCAGCCAGTCACCAGAAGTAGGACCGGGCCCAGGATCAGGCCGGACAGGAAGCCGACGAAATGTCGCACGGGGGTGCTCCTCTCAGGGGTTGCGCAGCACCATAGCGACAAAAACGGAGTTCAGCACCATAACCACCAAGAGGTGCGTTCCGGACACCCAGGGGTCATCGTCCCGTCGACCGCACCCCGAACCCGGCACGACACCCCCCTTCGCGCCGCTCACACACCCCCGCGAACGCGACGTGGCGCCGCCCCCACCAGGGAGACGACGCCACGCGAACCCCCACTCGGAGCCCGGTGCGGGGACGGGCCCCGCTCACTTGCCGGGGGAGTGGTCCTCACCCTCCGAACCCCCACCGGGCGGTTCCTCACCCTCCGATCCACCGCCGGCGGCCGACACCGAGCCCGTCCCGGCCACCCGGTCCAGCTCCTCGGGCGTGGCCCGCCCCTGCACACCGAGCACCCGCCGACTGGGCGGGTTGGCACCGAACACACGACGCGCCTCGTAGGCCAGCACCGCCACCACCACGGCCGCGACCGTCGCCCACAGCGCCTGACGGTGCTCGGGCAGGGTCGCCATCGCCAGGAAGATCGCCACCAACCCCAGCAGGGTCACCCACGTCAGATAGGGAAAACCCCACATCCGCAACGTGAGCCGCTCAGGCGCGTTACGCCGCACCCGCGCCCCCACGACCAACTGCGACGCGCAGATCGTCAGGAACAACACCAGCAGGATCGCGCCGATGGAGGCCACCAGGAACGCGAACACCTGCCCCGGGAACAGGTAGTCGGCGACCACGGCCGCATACCCCACCACGGTGCCCAGCAGGATCGCCCGCACCGGCACCCCACGGCGGTTGGTGCCCCGAAGCACCCGGGGAGCGTCCCCCTGACGGGTCAGCATGAACAGCATCCGCGAGGACGTGTACATGGCGGCGTTGAGCACGCTCAGCACCGCGATCAGCACCACGATCTCCATGATCAGCGCCGCGCCCGGAACACCCACGATCTCCATGACCACCACGAAGGGGCTGCGGTCCAGATCGGTGGAGTTCCACGGCACGACCATCACCACCACCAGGATGGAGGCCACGTAGAACAGGCCGATGCGCCACAGCACGTTGGTGATGGCCGACGCCACCCCCCGCTCCGGCTCGGCGCTCTCACCGGCGGCGATCGTGATGATCTCCACGCCACCGAAGGCGAACAGCACCACCACCGTCGCACCCAGCACCGCCACCCAGCCGTTGGGCGCGAACCCGCCCAGGTCCCACAGGTGGGAGACCGTCGCCCCTTGCGCACCGGTCCACAACCCCAGCGCGTACAACCCGCCCACCAGCAGGAACGCCACGATCGTGGCGACCTTGATGAGGGAGAACAGCGACTCGGTCTCGGCGAAGACCCGCACCGAGATCAGGTTGGCCACCGTCATGGTGAGCAGCACGATCAGGGCCAGCGCCCAGGGCGGCACGCCCTGCACCCACTGGCTCAGGATCGCGGCCCCGGCCACCGACTCCGCGGCCACCAGTACCGCGTACATCCACCAGTACAACCAGCCGATGCTGAACCCGGCCCGGGGTCCGAAGGCCAGGCGGGCGTAGTCGGAGAACGAACCCCCGGCCGGCACCGACACGACCATCTCGCCCAACGCACGCAGGGTCAGGAACACCAGCGCCCCGGCCAACGCGTAGGACACCACCGCCGCAGGGCCAGCGGTCTGGATCACCGCGCCGGAGCCGATGAACAGCCCGGCCCCCACCGATCCGCCGATCGCGATCAGTGCCATGTGTCGGCGGCGCAGCGAGTGCGCCAGCCCCGACCCGTCGTCTGTTTGTGTCGCCTCTGGGGGCGACTTCTCACTGCCTGTCACGGCCCCACCCTAGGACGCAAGGTTCACCACCATCCTCACTGACCCCACGAAACAACCCATCAACCAACGAATGTGAGGCAGGCCATCTCACGCACGCCCTACCCCGTGCCCCCACACCACCACCGGAAACGGCGACATCGCCACCGTCTACGTCTCCAACCTCATCGGCCCACCCCGAGGCGTCCGCGTCCCCGCCCGCGCCCTGTCCGCCATGCACGCCTACCACCACTTCGGCCTCGGCGTGGACGAAGACGACGTCTACTGGAACACCGCCGACCCCGGCTCCGCCTACGGCCTCTACCACGGCCTCATCTCCCCCCTCCTCGCCGGACACAACTCCCTCGCCCTACGCGCCGGATTCTTCGACCCCGAACTCACCCTCGACGTCCTGGGCCTCTACCAGGTCACCAACTTCGCCTCCGACCCCACCACCTACCGCACCCTGCGCGCCGCCACCAAGACCCTCCCGCCCGAGATCGTCGTCCAACGCATGGCCAGCGCCGGAGAACCCCTCTCCCCCGACGTCATCGACTGGGCCACCGACCTCTTCGGCGTCCCCGTCCGCGACCACTACGGCCAGACCGAACTCGGCTGGTGCGCCGGACTCCCCAACGGCGACCTCCCCGACCCCGCCACCACCACACCCCCAGGAGCCATCGGCCCAGCCCTGCCCGGCTGGAACATCCAGGTCCTCGAAGCCATCACCGACGAACCCGCACCCCTGGGCGCCTACGGCCGCATCGCCATCGACCGCGCCCAGAGCCCCCTCGACTGGTTCGACAGCTACCTCGGCTACGAGAACACCATCGACATCCGCTTCTCACCCGAACGCACCTACCACCTCACCGGCGACACCGGCATCATGGACCGCCAGGGCAACCTCCACTTCTCCACCCGCGACAACGGCGCCATCATCACCCGCAGCTACCGCATCGGCCCCACCGAGGTCGAAGCCGTCCTCAACGCCCACCCCGCCGTCGAGGAGAGCGGCGTCTACGCCATCCCCGACGACCTCGCCGGACACCTCGTCGGCGCCCGCGTGGTCCTGGCACCGGGACACACCGCAACACCCGAACTCGCCGAGGAACTCCGCGAATGGGTCCGCGCCCGCTTCGCACCCCACGCCGCACCCCACACCGTGGAATTCACCGACGAACTCCCCCGCACCGCCTCCGGAAAGATGCGCCGCGCCCGCCTACGCTGACCACCACCGCACCAGACGGTTCACCTCGAAGGCCGCCTGCCCCATGTCACACGAGGCGTCCGCCACCAACGCCAACTGCGCGCCCTGCCCAGCGGGCAGCACGAAGAAGAACACGTTGTCCATCTCCACCA
>NZ_LAVM01000152.1:0-3605 GCF_001083815.1 Nocardiopsis sp. SBT366
TGTGGGTTGGCACCAGTGGGCACGTTCTCATCCAGCCATGAGGACCCTGTGGGGCGTAGTCCTCGTGACCGCGGGCGCCGAACTCCCCGCCCACCCACTGACGAGGACTACGCCCCACAGGGTCCTCATGGCTGGATGAGAACGTGCCCACTGGTGCCAACCCACACCGCCGCTCGTGGCTCCACAGGGGATCCCCGGGTCGTCGTCGCCCCGGGGATCCCTCGACGTACCGACCGGCAGTCCGGTCAGGGGGTCACTCCAGGGCGGGGGGCGCCGGGGACCCCTGCCTGGTCAGCTCCACCAGGAGCCCGCCCAGGAGCGCGGTCTCCTCCTCCGTGCCGACGGAGATCCGCAGCCGCCCCGGGTAGCCGAGCAGCGAGCACTCGAGCACGTGGACACCGCGTTCGGCGAGCAGCCGTTCCACGCGCACGGCCTCGGCGGGGTCCGAGCACCGCGCGATGACGAAGTTGGTCTGGGTGTGCAGGACCTCGACGAACAGGCCCGAGGCGCCGAGGAGGTCGACCAGGCGCTGACGGCCCCGGATCACCTGGGAGCGGTGCCGTTCCAGGTACGCGTCGTCGGTGATCGCGGCGGCGGCCAGGTGGAGGCTGACGGCGTCCGCCGAGTAGAAGCGCTGCCGTTCCCGCAGGCGGGCGGCGAGCAGGGGCGGGGCGGCCAGGACTCCGAGGCGCAGCCCGGCGAGGCCGAGTGCCTTGGACAGGCTGCGGAAGACGCAGAGGTTGTCCCACTCCCCCAGTCGCGGCAGGTATCCGCGCTCCTCGGAGAAGTCCACGTAGGTCTCGTCGACGCAGACGAGGTCGACCCGGGCGGGCAGCGCGTCCAGCCACTCGCCGGAGACGACGGTTCCCGTGGGGTTGTTGGGCCGGGCGACGAAGGCGACCCCGTGTGGTCCGACACGATCGGGACCGACCGTGGGCTGACCGTCCTCCCCCAGCGGCAGACGGGTGGTGGGCAGACCGTTGGTCTCGGGGCGGGTCCAGAAGGCGTCGAACCCGGGGACGGTGCACCAGACCCGGTCGGTGAGTGAGGTGAGGAGGTCGATGGCCTCGTCGACGCCGTTGGTCAGGACCAGGCACTCCGGCCTCACGTTCCAGTGAGTGGCGATCTCCCCGCGCAGCAGGGCGCTCGCTCCCCGGGGGTAGCGGTGCAGGGTGTGCTGGAGGGCGAGCAGCCGGTCGACGACGGAGGGCGGCGGCCCGACGGGGGACTCGTTGGAGCTCAGCTCCGCCGTCCTCCCCGGTACCGGCTCCCTTTCGGAGTTCGCGCGCGTCTCGATCAACGTGCACCTCCGGCGCTCACGCGCAGGCGGTATCCGAGCAGGAAGCCCGTGGAGTCGACGCGGGGGTCTGCCGTCAGCTGCTGAGCGACCTCGGCCCCCGCCTCGGCGAAGAGTTCGTGCCAGAACCGGTCCCTTTCCAGGCGCTGCTCGGTGAGGTAGTGCACCAGGAAGTACGGGTTGTAGTACGACAGGGCCAGCCGGTGCGCCATCGCGGCGCGGTCGGCGATGCGGTTGTCGACCTCGATAACGATCCAGTGCGAGTCCGGGTGGTGGGTGAACACCTCGCGCACGAGGCCGAGCACCGCCTCCCTCCCCTGCTGTTCCAGGAGCTCCTGGAGCACGAAGGCGGAGATGAAGCACACCGGTCCGGGCCCGAGGTCGAGTTCGGGCGCGTTCTCGGCACCGGCCACCCTCAGGCGGACGCGGTCGGCGAGGCCGCGCCGCCGCATGAGCTCCTCCCCCGCGCGGACGCTCGCGGGTTCCGGGTCGACTCCGATGGCCGACAGCCCGGGCAGGAGTTCCATGAGGTCGGCCAGGGAGCTGCCGTCACCGCACCCCAGGTCGACGACGGACTCGACGTCGTCACGGACTTCCCCGAGCAGTCCGACGATCACGGGATAGGCGTCGTACTGGCTGATGCCGCAGCTGCCGACCCCGACGTCCAGCCCGGACCGGGAGGCGAAGCCCGCCCCCTGTTGGAGGGTTCGGCCGAGCTGCTCGAAGGTCTGGGAGTAGCCGCCGACGAGGAGTTTGTACCAGGAGGAGAACACGGCGGTCTCCCGGGCCTTCTCCTCCATGGAGAAAACGCCGTCGTCCTCGCTGAGGTAGCCCTCGTTCGCGAGGTAGTGCAGCACCCCCTCCAGGCGCCGGGGCTGGAGGGAAAGGCTTTCCGACAGCTCTCCCACAGTTCTCGGGCCCGCGTTGAGCTCTTCATGGAGGCCGGTTTCCATGAACTGGTGGAGCACCTGCGCCAAAACGAAGTACCTGACCGGCTGCAAGGCCTCCACCAGCCTGATCTCCAGCCCCGATTTCCTGGTTTCGGGCATGACGAATCCCTTTCACGAGAAATGCACATGTTTCCCTGGAACCCGGAACTGCTAACGGCCCGGGTCGACCGTGACGACGTGCAGTGCGAGCAGGACGAGCGTCAGCCCGCAGACGATCTGGACCGTCCGGTACCACACGGGTTGGTGGAGGCGTCGGAGTGCGTAGTGGGCGAAGAAGGAGAGGAATCCGAGCCAGGTCACCACCAGGAGGCAGTCGACGAGGCTGAGCAGCATCATCGCGGGCATGGGCGCCCACCCCTGCGGAACGAACTGGGGCAGGACCGCCAGGAAGAAGAGGCCGGCCTTGGGACTCAGCAGGTCAGCGAGCAGACCCTGCCGGAACCACTTCCGCATGGACACGGGCCGGAGCCGGGTGCGACCCGAGGAGGGGGAGGCCGGTTCCGGTTCGGGATCGGGGTCGTAGGAGGGAGCGCGTTCGAGGGCGGTGCGCACCCCCAGGTAGGCGAGATAGGCGGCGCCCGCGTAGCGCAGGGCCTCGAAGGCGGCATCCGAACGTGCCACGATCGCGGCGACCCCGATCGCCGCGGCGAACCCCCACGCGAGGGAGCCCAGAGCGGCACCGAAGGAGGCCGCGAGAGCGGGACGCACCCCGTGCATGATGCCGTTCCTCAGGACGATCACGGTGGCGGGGCCCGGGGTGACGGTGACAATGAGCGAGAACACGACAAAAGATGCCAACGCCTGCTGAGCGTCCATACAACCCGTTTCGCGAGGATGCTCATTCGAATACGAATACAAGCTATAACGCACAGTGAGACCAAGCAAGGGGCCAAGGCACGGTTTCCGAAACGACCGACCCGGGAAGCATGTGCGAAATAGTGAAGTTTCGCGCTTCTTAATGGAGAATGCAGCCGCATTTAACCATTGCGTCGCGTGACTTCCGGCCATTTCGGGAGTTTCGGACGGGGCACCCGACAAAGCTGGCCAGCCAGGTGGGGCGCGGCCGCGTCGCAAGCGGAACGTCGATCCTTAGCGTGATATCACATGTACCGAAAGTAACCATGCGGACCGCAGTCGGACCTTCCCGTGCCGAACCGCGCCGACCCCCGACACCCTTCGTGTCCACCTTCGACCACCGTCCGACGCCCGACCCCGCCCGAGGCGCCGCCCACCACATCCAGCCACCTGGCTGTCGGCCTCTGCATGCCCGAAACCGTGGAGAAGTCACCCTTGACCCTGACCAGCCGTCCTTCAGTGATCATCGGGCCGGGCCACCCTGCGCTCGGCCCCTCCCGACC
>NZ_LAVM01000153.1:0-3583 GCF_001083815.1 Nocardiopsis sp. SBT366
CATCATGACCAACCCCCTCCTCCCCCGCCGCGCGGGCCTGGCCGCCCTGGCGGCGGTTTCCTCGCTGGCCCTGCTCACAGCGTGCGGCGCGGCGGGCCCCGGTGAGGACGCTGGCGGCGGGGACGGCGACGGCGCGACAGCCGAGGGATTCCCTCTCACCGTCGACCACGCCATGGGCTCCACCGAGATCGCCGCCGCCCCGGAGCGGGTGCTGCCCCTGGACTTCACGTACGTGGACGCCGTCCTCGCCCTGGGCGGGAACGTGGTGGGCCACACCCAGATCGCCGAGAACCAGGACGGGCTGCCCGAGTACCTGTTCGAGAGCGACTGGAACACCGGCGGCGCCGAGGACGCCGAGTCGGTCGGCCTGCTGTGGGAGATCAGCCCCGAGCTGGTCGCCCAGACCCGGCCCGACCTGATCCTGTCCGCCGAGGTCCGCCACGGCGACGCCTACGACCAGCTCGCCGAGGTCGCGCCGACGGTCATGTCCAGGGACACCGGGGTCTCCTGGAAGGACAACCTCCGCCTGACCGGCGAGGCCATGGGGCAGGCCGAGGAGGCCGAGCGCCTGGTCACCGAGTTCGAGGAGCGCGCGGCCGCCATCGGCGAGGAGATCACCGAGGCCCACGACGGCGATGCGCCCACGGTCTCGGTGGTCCGCTTCGCCGGGGACGCCGAGGGCGTGCGGCTGTACACCCGCAACTCCTACGTGGGCGTGATCCTGGACGACCTGGGCCTGCCCGCGAGCGAGCACACCGAGACCGACTCCGAGGAGATCGCGACCTATCACAGCCCCGAGCGCCTGCTCGATCTGGAGGCCGACCGGATCCTGGTGGCCACCTACGACGACGGCGCGGGCGAGGTGGACGAGTCCAAGGACGACTACGTCACCAACCCCCTGTGGGACCAGCTGGAGGGTGAGAAGACCGAGGTGGACGACGCCTACTGGATGTCCGGAGTGGGCCTGATCTCCGCTCACGCGGTCCTCGACGACGTCGCCGAGGTCTTCGGCGTCGACCCCCGGCACTGACCACCCCCGCGGGGGCCCGGACTCCGGGCCCCCTTTCCCCGCCCTACGCCGCGCACGCTCGGTGCGCGGACCATGACACGACGAAAGGGCACCCCATGGAACCGCCCCGCTCCTTCGAACACACCCCCGCCCTGTCCCCCGACGTCCTCCCCGAGGCGGTCCGCCGGGCCGCCCTCGAACTGGCCGACTCCCCCGGTTCCGGGTACGTCTACGACCCCGCCCTGGCCGCCGACCGCGTGCGCACACTGCGCGCGGCGCTGCCGGACTGGGCCCGCGTGTACTTCGCCGTCAAGTCCAACGGGTTCTCCCCGGTTCTGTCGCACCTGGCCCGGACCGTGGACGGGTTCGAGGCGGCGTCGTTGAGCGAGGCCCGCACGGCCCTGACGGCGCTGCGGGAACGGGCCCAACCGGAGGGTCCCGGCGAAGGACCGGGCGCGGGTTCCGTGCCCGGTGAGCGGATCGCGGTGAGCGGCCCGGGCAAGACCCCGGAGATGTTGCTGGGGCTGGCCCGGCTGCGCGCCGAGCGGGGCGCGGACGTGGTGGTCAACGTGGAGAGCGAACTGGAGCTACACCGGGCGGCCGCGGCCGCCCGGGCGGCGGGCGTCGTGCTCCCGGTGACGTTGCGCGTCAACCCCGAGCGGGTGCCGGTGAGCGGGTCCCTGGTGATGGGCGGCGCCCCGAGCCCCTTCGGGCTGCCGGAACCCCGCGTGCCGGAGGCGGTGGCGGCGGCGCGCTCCCTGCCGGAGCTGGACCTGGTGGGGTTCCACGTGCACGCGGTCAGCGGCAACACCGACGCCGTGGCTCACGCCGCCTACGTGCTCTGGTGCCTGGAGTGGGCGACCGAGACCGCCAAGCGCCATGGCGTGGACCTGCGTGTGGTGGACGTGGGCGGAGGACTGGGAGTGCCCTTCGAGGAGGGTGACACCGAGTTCGACCTCGCCGCCCTTGGCGCGGCGCTGTCCGCGCTGCCGGACCCCGGGGTGGAGGTGGTGTTCGAGCCCGGCCGGTGGATCGCCGCGCCGACCGGGTGGTACGCGGCGCGGGTGACCGACGTGAAGTCGGCCTACGGAGAGCACTTCGCGGTGGTGCGCGGCGGCATCAACCAGTTCCAGCTGCCCACCTCCTGGGAGATCAGGCACAACTTCGCGGTCGTGGAGGGGAGTGGCTGGTCCGAGGGCCTCCCGCGCCCCGGTGTGGACGGGGTGTCGGTGACGGTCTCGGGGGAGCTCTGCACACCCGAGGACGTGCTGGCCAGGGACGTGCGAGTGGGCTCGCTGCGCGCGGGTGACGTGCTGGTCTTCCCCAACGCGGGCGCCTACGGCCACGAGTTCGCCATGCCCGCGTTCCTGGGGCATCCGGGAGCTCCGAGGCGAACCGTCGACACCCGAGGGACCCATCCTCAAACGTGAGCTTGAGCACTCAACCGGAGCATTGACTTGATTAGGTTAGCCTGCCCTAATTGAACCCGGCTCACATGAAGTAGCCGAAACACCACGGTCGCTCCGGCGACACACCACTCCCCCGCGGCACCCTGAGGACACCGACGAAAGAGCGCCCCCGATGCCCGTGACACCCGCTCCCACGGCCGGACCAGCGCCGGACGCCCAGTGGCACCTGGAGAACCTCCGGGGCCACGAGGTCCTGGCCGACCCAACTCCCTGGATCGAGGCCTACGAGACGGTCTACGCCGACTCCCTGGACCTGCCCGATCACCGGAACCCCACCTTCGGCGAACGCCTGGCGTTCAGCGCGGCCCGGCCCGGGTTCCGCCTCACCGCATGCCGTGTCGACGGTGAACCGGCCGGGTTCGCCTACGGGTACACCCTGCCCACCACCACCGGCTGGTGGGACGGGTTCGAGCCCCAGCCCGGGGTCGACGCCGAGGAGACCGTCCAAGAGCGCCCGGGCCGCACCCTCGCCCTGTGCGAGGTCCTGGTGCACCACCGGTTCCGCGGCTTCGGCGTGGCGCGCCGGACCCTGACCCTGCTGCTGGGCGGCCGCCGGGAGGAGCGCGCCGCCGCGATGGTCGCCGAGACCAACACCCGCGCCCTCGACGTCTTCCTCGACAACGGCTGGCGGCACGTGGGCGACACCGCGCCGCACCCGGGCTGGCGCAGGCACCGCGGACTGGTCCGGCCCCTGCTCCCCTGAGCGCACCGCTCCTCCGGACCGGCCGGTACACCAGCCCCGGCCGCTCACCACCGGCACGCCCCGACACAACGGCACCTCCCCCCGAACCGTCCGGCCCGCCAGCATCCCGGAACGGTCGTCGCACCCCCACCAGCCCCGCGCGTTCCGTACCCGGACCCACAGGAGCCCGACACCCATGCCCATCACACAGAGTGACTCGACTCTGACCATGAGCACCCCCGGTGACAGCGAGACCGACCCACCCGCTCCCCTCCTCGCCTCCAGGCTCGCCGGTGCTCCCGGTGAGGCTGTTGAGGATCGTGGCGGCCCTCCATGCGCCCAGGCCCAGGTCCGGGGTGCCCACGCCGTGCGTGTGCAGCTCGGCGTTCTGCACGTGGATGGGGGCGGTCAGCGCGGGATCGG
>NZ_LAVM01000154.1:0-3338 GCF_001083815.1 Nocardiopsis sp. SBT366
CCTTCGAGCAGGGGGCACGGCGGTGGTGGGGGAGATGGGGGCGAGCACGGAACTATTAGGAAACTTTCCTAATAGAACATCACGGTAACGCCACCGATGTGGCTCACGCCACCCTCGTGACCAAACGGCGTCTTTTGCGCGACAGGATCGGCATCACAAAAAGAACAAACAATGACATAACAGCACAAACAACCGAATGGCTTGTGGCCGTATTCGGCCACTCGTCCAAAGACGCTACTTTTGATGGTTTTGCGGCTCTCTGGGCGCTTCGTACTGTCACGGAGTCATCACTCACGCCTGCCGGAACGGGCCCGCTCCCCCACCGGCGGCAGGACTTCGGAGGGAACCCCCGTGCCCCGAGCACGCACCACCATCCGCGCGGCCGCGGTGGCCACCGCCACCGGCCTCGCCCTCTCCCTGACGGCGACGCTCCCCGCCGCCGCCGACACCGTCCCCTCCCCCGGATATCCGGTGGAGCGTGCGGCCCTGACTCCCTTCCTCGACCAGGAGATCGTCTGGGCCGAGTGCCCCGAGAGCGAACTCGTGGCGGCCGGCCTGGAGTGCGCCGAGTACGAGGTCCCCCTCGACTACGCCGACCCCGACGGCGCCCGGCTCACCATCGCCGCCAGCCGCGCGGCCGCCACCGACCCCGGGGAACGCCTCGGCCTGCTCCTGATCAACCCCGGTGGACCCGGCGGACCGGCCCGCCACATGCCGGCCGCCCTGTCCGGAACGTCCGCACACGGCGTGTACGACCTCATCGGCATGGACCCCCGCGGCACCGGGGCCTCCTCACCGCTCGACTGCGGCGTCGAGTTCCCGATGATCCGCCCCCGTGCCAGCGACGCCGAGATCTCGACCGACACGCGTGAGAAGATCCGCTACGCCCGGGCCTGCGACGCCGCCGAGGGCGACCGGTTCCCGCACATGACCACCGCCAACACCGCCCGCGACATGGACGTGCTGCGCGCCGCCGAGGGCGAGGAGCGGATCAACTACCTCGGCTACTCCTACGGCACCTACCTCGGCCCGGTGTACGGCTCCCTGTTCCCGGAGCGGCTCGACCGCAGCGTCCTGGACTCGTCCATCCACCCGGACGGGGTGTGGCGCGACGTCTTCCTGGGCCAGGCCCCCGCTGGCACGGCCAACATGGAGCGCTACACGGAGTGGCTCGCCGAGCACGACGACGTGTACGGGTTCGGCACCGAACCGGAGGAGATCGTCGCCCTCTTCGACGAGACCTCGGCGCGGCTCGACGAGGAGCCCCGTGACGACGTCCCGAACGTCGAACTGGTCGACGGCGCCGCCTTCGACCTCCTGGCCTTCAGCACCTCGCGTGCCCAGGGCTACTGGGACCTCAACTCCTGGTTCCTCCAGCTGCTGGTCGACGGCGAACCGGTCCCGGGTGAGGAGGTCGAGCAGCCGGAGATGAACCCGGTGTTCGACATGAGCATGGACCTGTTCTCCGCCGTGGTCTGCGAGGCCGAGTGGCCCGACCGGCTCGGCCTGTACCACCAGCAGTCGCGTGAGTACCGGGACGCGCACCCGTACGGCACGGGCGCCCTGTGGACCGCCCCGCAGGCGTGCACCTTCACCCGGAACGCACCGACCGAGAAACCCGTCGAACTCGTGCGGGACGGCTACCCCGAGGCCCTGGTGATCGCCGCCGACCACGACGCCAACACCTTCTACGAGGGTGGACCGGTCATGGCCGAGCGCCTGGAGAGCCCCCTGCTCACCGTCACGGACGAGGGCGGCCACGGGTTCTACCTCATGTCCGACCCTTACACCGGGGAGCTGGGCCACCCCTGCGTGAACGACGTCGTGGACTCCTACCTGATCGACGGCGTGGTTCCGGAGGACACCGAGTGCGGCGGCATCCCCCGTCCGGGGAACCCCGAGGTGTCGACCTTCGACGGAGACCCGGGGATCCTGCTGACGGACGTCGAGCGCCCGAACGAGTGGCTGCTGCCGACCGCCCCGAGGTAGGGGCCGTCCGACCGGCATGACGAGGGCCCGCGCCGTCTGACGGCGCGGGCCCTTCGTGCCACGGAGACGGCCCGCCGGTGGTCCGGTGGGGCCGACGCCCCGGGGTCAGCGGTTGGCGCCCTCGAGGCTCTCGGTGATGGCGCCGCCGTCGGACATCACGTAGCAGAGGATTTCGCGGTCGTCGATCAGATCCCAGCTCTCGACGGTCGGGCTGAACCCGCCGACGTAGATCTCCGACTCCACGAAGTCCACGCCGACGAACTCCGCGAAGGCGCTGCCGGTGCAGATCTCGTCCACGGACTCAGACACGGACCCGTCGCCCGGGTAGTCACCGTCCGGGAGGTCCTCGGCGTGGAAGACCTCGGCGTCGTGCGGCTCTGAGCAGTCGACGACGGGGACACTGTCGACCTCCCCGCCCCCCATGGCGGTCCGCATCTCACTGTCGGTGAAGCAGTCGCCCACCCCGATCTCCATCACGTTGCCCGCCCCGAGGAAGGAGTCGAGCGCACCACAGGCGGAAAGGCTGACGACGGCACCGGCGGTGACGACCGCGAGGGCGGCTCTGCGGGCGACGGGGGAGGAGGAAGACATGAGGGAACTCCGGGCTTTCTTGCGTGCGGGGTTTTCGCCGGGGACAAAAGTGGCGAGAACGCAAGATTTCACCAGGTGATCTGCGATGTCAATCTGGTATTCCGACGAACACGAACATGTGGCGCACGCGTACTCCACGTGACCATGCGACGGCATTCCCACATTCCTGACCTGCCAGGTGTCGGTGTCCGGCACCCGGTCCGGGGCGCCCTTTCCCACTGCGTGCGACGCACTGAAGTCCGGGCTGAGGTGGGGCGAGGGAGGGTGGCGGAATCGAAAGGAACCGTCGGTATCCGGCGATTCCCCGGGTTTTCCCACCGGGGAAAGGAGGCGGCACCCACCCGTTGATCGTCACGCGGGCCCACGACCTGGAGGTCTACCACGGCGGCTTCCTGGACAGCGATCTCGACTACCCGGGCCGCGACGAGGTCATCGAGATGGTCGACGAGAACTGCTACGACGCCTTCCCGGCCTTCGTCGGCACCGCCTACGAGGAGTCGGTCCTGGACATCCAGAGCCTCTTCCCGATGGAGGAGGGCTGGGAGATGGGTGACCGCGAGTACCTCTGCCTCATCGGCCAGATGGACGGTTCCCAGACCACCGGCACCCTCGCGCAGTCCAACCTGTAGGCGGGGCCCGGCGTGACCGGGCCCGGCCCGGAACGTGAACGAAGGCCCGCGCCGCAGACCGGCGCGGGCCTTCCTCATGCCGGTGGGGTCACGGGGCGGGGGTCGACGCCCGGGTTCGAGTGGGGCCAA
>NZ_LAVM01000155.1:0-3009 GCF_001083815.1 Nocardiopsis sp. SBT366
AACAAACATGGCTTAAAGAAAATCAAACACGCGCTGTTGAGTTCTCAAGAAACAATCACTCTTCCCGTACAAGCGCCAGAACCGAAGTTCCGTCTGCTCTTCCGGAGAAGGCTTTTTGCGTTTCCACCGCTTTAGCGGCTTCTACGCTGTGTTGTGTCTTTACTTTATCAGGTGTTCCGCGCCCCGCCAAATCGGCGTTTTCGCTTCAAACCTGATCCGGAGAAAGAATTCCCGGTGCTTCTTCCGCCCCGCGTTTCCGCCGGGCTTTTGAAGCAACTCCCCGATCCTACATGCCCCGAGCAGTGCTCGAACCGGTGTGTTTCGGAGGAGGTGGACCGGCCCGCCCGCAGATGAATCCGCGTTCGTCTCGCTCGGTCTTGACCAACTGTACCCCCGGGGTGGAGTGCTCGTGACAGGTTTCGAAGAACTCTCCGGTGTCCTGGCTTACACGGCCCCGAAACACCCCGAAAGCTCCGAAAGGCCCCGTGGAACTCCGGTGCGCTCGGCTGCGACCGGACCTCCCCTGGGCCCCCGGGCACCCGCCACCGAGGCTCGGCCCGGGCCCACCTTCTGGAGGCCCAAGCCACGCTCAGGCCCTAGAGCTTCTCGATCGGGGCGTACTTGACCAGGAAGTCCTTCTCACCGATGTCGGCGCCGAAGTCGATCCTGGCCTTGGTCTTGTCCCCCGCACCGTCGACCAGCTGGACGCGGCCCATACCGAACGAGTCGTGGTTGACCAGGTCGCCCACACTCAGCGTGGGGGCCTCCTTGACGGCCTTCTTCTTCCCGCTGCCGAAGGGGCTCGCGAAGCCACCACCGGACGCACCACCGGAACCACCGCCGAAGCCCCCACCCGACCGTCCGCCGATGGACCTGCTGGGCGGCGCGGCCAGGGTGGACTCGGCGCGGCGCCAGTCGACCAGCGCCGACGGGATCTCGTCGAGGAACCGCGACGCCGGGTTGTAGGAGGGGGTGCCCCAGGCACTGCGCACCGCCGCGCGGCTGACGTACAGCCGCTGCTCGGCCCGCGTGATGCCCACGTAGGCCAGGCGCCGCTCCTCCTCCAGTTCGGTCTTGTCCCCCAGGGTGCGGGTGTGCGGGAAGACCCCGTCCTCCATGCCGGTGAGGAAGACCGCCGGGAACTCCAGTCCCTTGGCGGCGTGCAGGGTCATCAGGGTGACCACCCCGCCCTCGTCGTCCTCGTCGGGGATCTGGTCGGTGTCGGCGACCAGGGAGATGCGCTCCAGGAAGTCGACCAGGGTCGGTTCCCCCGGGTCGATGCCCTGGTTCTCCTCGCCCTCCAGCTCCGCCTCGTCCTCGATGAGCGCGGCGAACGTGTGCTCGAACTCCCGGGCGACGTCGACGAACTCCTCCAGGTTCTCCACCCGGCTCTCGTCCTGGAGGTCCTTGGACTCCGCCAGCTCCGACAGGTAACCGGTCTTGCTGAGCACCGCCTCGACGATCTCCGCCGGGGTACTGCCCGGGACGACCTCGGCCAGCTCGTCCAGCAGAGCGGTGAAGTTGCGGATCGCCTTGGCCGAACGAGTCGCCAGGCCCGGTGCCTCGTCCACGCGGCGCAGCGCCTGCGAGAACGAGACGCGCTCGCGCGCGGCCAGCAACTCGACGGACTCCTCCGCGCGTGCGCCGATGCCCCGCTTGGGCACGTTGAGGATGCGACGCATGCTGACCGTGTCCTCGGGGTTGGCCAACACCCGCAGGTAGGCGAGGATGTCGCGGATCTCCTTGCGCTCGTAGAAGCGCACGCCGCCGACGATCTTGTACGGCAGGCCGGTCCGGATGAACACGTCCTCGAACACACGGGACTGCGCGTTGGTCCGGTAGAACACGGCGACCTGGCTCGGCTTGACCACGCCCTCGTCGGTGAGCCGGTCGATCTCGCCGACCACGAAGGCCGCTTCCTCGTGCTCGTTGTCAGCGACGTACCCGGTGATCATCGGGCCCTCGCCCTGCTCGGACCACAGGTTCTTCGCCGGGCGGCCCTCGTTGCGGTCGATCACCGTGTTGGCCGCGGAGAGGATGTTCTGGGTGGAGCGGTAGTTCTGCTCCAGGAGGATGGTGCGCGCGTTCGGGAAGTCGCGCTCGAACTCCAGGATGTTGCGGATGGTCGCGCCCCGGAAGGCGTAGATCGACTGGTCCGCGTCGCCGACCACACAGAGTTCGGCGGGCGGGACCACGCTGGTGTCGGAACCCTCCGCCGCACCGACGAGTTCGCGGATGAACGCGTACTGGGCGTGGTTGGTGTCCTGGTACTCGTCGACCATCACGTGACGGAAGCGGCGCCGGTAGTACTCGGCGACGTCCGGGAACATCTGGAACAGGTTGACCGTGATCATGATCAGGTCGTCGAAGTCCATGGCGCCCGCCTCGTGGAGGCGGCGCTGGTAGAGCTGGTAGGCCTCGGCGAGCTTCTTCTCCTGCTCGGTCTGGGCCTGCTCGGCGTGGGTGTCGTAGTCGACGAGCTCGTTCTTGAGGTTGGACACCTGGAAGCTGAAGGACTTGGGCGGGAACCGCTTGGGGTCCAGGTCCATCTCCTTGCAGACCAGCTGCATGAGGCGCTGGGAGTCCGCGGCGTCGTAAATGGTGAAGCTGCTCGGGTAGCCGAGCCGGTGCGCCTCCCTGCGCAGGATGCGCACGCACGCCGAGTGGAAGGTCATGGTCCACATGGTGTTGGCGGCGCGGGTGCCGAGGAGGGCCTGGATGCGCTCCTTCATCTCGGCGGCGGCCTTGTTGGTGAAGGTGATCGCGAGGATCTCCCCCGGGCGCACCCCGCGTTCGGCCATGAGGTGGGCGATGCGGTGGGTGAGGACACGGGTCTTGCCCGAGCCCGCGCCCGCCACGATCAGGAGCGGCGACCCGGCGTGGGTGACCGCGTCGCGCTGGGGACCGTTCAGACCTTCGAGAAGCTGTTCTTGGGAGGACACGCCTACCAGGTTACGGGCGACCAGTGACGTGACCGTCCACCCGAGGTGGGACCCACCCTCCCCCGGG
>NZ_LAVM01000156.1:0-2841 GCF_001083815.1 Nocardiopsis sp. SBT366
GGCGGGGGTCGCGCGGGGGAAACACGCGGGCAGACCGGAATCCTGACCGAAAAATCGCCGAGGGGGAGTGCCGAGGCATGGTGAAAAGCCGGGACACCAACGGACTGGGTTCGCCAAGTACACCGGAACCTGCGCGTGGCAGTGATCCTAGGTGAAGTTCTCGTTGAGTGCGTGCTCGGGTTGTCCATGCGCGCGGTTCCTGACCACAATTGCGCCGTACAATTCCTTCGCCGGGTGGCAGTCGTCTGCGAGTTTTCTGTCCGACTGTCTCATCTGTTCCCTTGGGAACCACTTCCGACGCGCCGGTACGACACGGGTTATTGGTGGTGAGGAGGTGGGATAGGGCCTGATGTCACGTTCTGCGGGGCCTGGGAGCCTTCGGTCCCGGGGATCGCTCGCGGCCCGACCGGGATCAGTCGTCCCAGAAGCCGCTCTCCTTCTCCTTCTTCTCGGGCTTCTCGGGCTCCTCCTCGGTGGCGGTCGCGGCACGGCCGCCGCCCTTGCCGCTCGGCTTGGCGCTGGTCCTCGTGCTCTTGGTGGTCTTGCGCGCGGTGCCGCCGGTGCCGCCGGTGCTTCCGGAGCCGCTGGTGGCCTTGGCGGTGCCGGTGTGGCGCGGACGCGGGGTGACCGAGCTCTTCTCGATGGGCGCGCTGGGTCTGGGGGCCTCGCCGGAGTGGATGCTCAGGGCCTCCTCCTCCACACTGAGCATCTTGCGCATCAGGGCGGGCACCTCGGGCAGACGGTCCGCGCGCAGGTGGGCGCCGAGGACCTCCAGGGCGTGGTCGCACAGGACGCGCTTGGCGGTGGCCGCGCTGACCCCGCTCAGCTGCTCGACCTCGGGCAGGTCGTGTTCGCGCAGCAGACGGACGACCTCGCTGAGCCGCTCCCGGGCCTTGCGGTCGGTCATCGACATGACCGTGAGTTCCGCCTCGCGCAGGAAGTCGGTGCCATCGCCGGTGCCGTCGCGCTCCGCGATGAAGGCGCTGGTGAGGTTGCGGGCGGAGGTTCGGGTGCCGGTGCGCAGTTCGGCGCGGCGGATCTGCCGGGAGTGCAGCGCGGTCACGACCACGCTGGTGACGAGGCTGATCCCGGCGCCGATCACGACGAGCACGGCGGGGTTTTCGAGCAGCATGTGTACGGGAGACCTTTCCGGGCGGTGGTCCGCACGGGACATGGCCACGGTGTTGACGGGGGCTGCGGGTGCGGGGGTGACGGAGGGTGTTCGAGTGCCAGCTGGTACTCGGGTGCGTGACTATTCGGCAGTTCGGTGCTCGTTGTCAAGTGTCACGACGGAGCGGGCGCTCGCGGACGCGGCGCCTTCCCAGTTCAGGACAGATGGGGGCAGGATCGACAGTTCGCCTTCACTACCGCCTGCCCGGCCCCGATCCGGGTAAACATCGCTGTCCACAGCCTGTGGACAGTCGGACGACTCTCCCCGGAGGAGTCGGGCGATCGCGGGGGTACCGCGGCCTCCGGTGGCCCCGACGGACCTAACCGGCCAGGAGTCCGTTCACGGCCTCCGGCGAGAGGATCTCCTCACTGACCATCGCCGCACAGCCGCGCACCCCGGCGTCGTCCCACAGCGTGCTCGCCACGATCCTCAGCTGGCGCGTGGCCAGGGCCGTGCACTGCTGGAACACCACCTCGCGCACGCCCGCCACCAGGTGGTCGTAGGCCTCCGAGAGGTCGCCGCCGAGCACGATCAGCTCCGGGTTGAGCAGGTTCACCGCGCCCGCCAGGGTCTCGCCCAGCCGCCGCCCGGCCTCGCGCACCAGGGTGACCGCCACCGGGTCGCCCTCCGAGGCCAGCGCCACCAGCTCCTTGAGCCCCGTCACCTCGCGGCCCTGCTCTGCCGCCTGGACCAGGAGCCTGCGCCCGCCCGCCACCGCCTCCAGACAGTCGGTGTTGCCGCAGCGGCACGGCAGGCCGCCGCCGTCCCGTACGGGGACGTGGCCGATCTCCCCGGCCGCGCCCAGAGCGCCGCGCAGCAGGCGACCGCCGGAGACCAGACCGGCACCGATCCCCGTGGAGACCTTCACGAACACCATGTCGTCGGTGTGGCCGTGACCGCCCGCGATGTGCTCCCCGAGCGCCATCACGTTCACGTCGTTGTCCACCATCACCGGGACGGGGAAGCGCTCCGCGACCATCGGGCCCAGGGCCACGCCCGCCCACTTGCCCAGGACCGGGCGGTCCTCGGCGCGTCCGGCGTGGAACTCCACGGTGCCGGGCAGTCCGATGCCCACCCCGCGCACCTCGTCGGGGGAGCGGCCCAGCTCGGAGATCTGCTCCGCCCACGTGTCCAACAGCCAGGGCACGGTGGCGTCCGGGCCCTGCTCCATGTGGGGGGTCCCGGGGGCGCGCAGCAGCACCCGCCCGTCGAGATCGCACACGGCCGCCTGGCTGCGGACCATGCCGAGGGCCGCGGTGAGGATCAGCCCGTTGGAGGCGTTGAACTCCAGCAGTGTGGGCGGTCGGCCCCCGCTGGAGGCGGCGCGGGTCCCCTCGGTCACCAGTCCGCCGTCCATCAGCTCGGTGACCCGCAGGGCCACGGACGGACGGGAGAGTCCCGTGGCGCGGGCGATCTCGGAGCGGCTGGTGGCGCTGCCGGTGCGGATCATCTCCAGGATGTGTCCGCTGGTGGCGGTGGAGGACAGGCGTCCCGGGGTTCTGGCCATGCCTCATTCAACCATTCGCTTGGCGGTGTGGCTTGAAGTTCGTGCACTTATGTAAACTAATGTTATGAAGTGTGCTTGGTTTTTTACCATAGTGCGATTAGGGTCGAAACCGGACCATGGACCCCCCGTCCAGGGCCACTCGCCCCCAGTGCGGCGGTAGCCC
>NZ_LAVM01000157.1:0-2795 GCF_001083815.1 Nocardiopsis sp. SBT366
GGTCGAGTTTGGTGCGGTATTCGTCGGCGCAGATGACGAGGCGGGTGTTGGAGTCGGTGAGGCGTTGGGTGATGGCGGAGGGGGCGAAGGAGGACAGGAGGGGGACGAGGACGGCGCCGAGGCGCCAGGTGGCGAGGGCGGTGACGGTGAGGTCGATGCCCTTGGGGAGGAGGGTGGCGATGCGGTCGCCGGGTTGGATGCCGCGGTGGGCGAGGCCGGTGGCGAGGGTTTGTGAGCGTTCGCGGAGTTGGCCGTAGGTGAGGGTGGTGGGTTCGAGGGTGGGGCCGATTTCGGTGGTGGCGATGGTGTCGGGGTCGTGGCGGTCGCAGAGGAGGTGGGCCACCGACGTGGTGGGGGTGTCGTAGGTGGCGATCCAGTCGCGCAGGAGTTGCGCTGGGTCGGACATCGGTGGTGTTCCTCGTTTTCGGTGGGTGTGGTGTTGCTTGGTGGGTTACCACAACACTATGCGCACCTGGTGTGGTGTTGTGGGTCTGGTCTCATCGGGGGTGGGTGAGGCGCGGGTGGTTTGGTGTTTTTGCGGGTTTTTGGGGTTGGTGTGCTTCTTCCCTTGGGGTGGGTGGGGGCGACAGGATGTGTCGCATGGACAGTGCGCGTGTGGTGGATCGGTTCGGGCTCGACGCGGGTGTGAGGGAGTGGCTGGAGGCCTGCGAGGGGTTGCCGGAGCCGGAGGTGGGGTTGAGGGTGCCCTCGGAGGCGGAGGCCGCCGAGGTGTTGGACATGTTCGTCCTGGCCGAGGACGACCGTGCGGAGCTGGAGGCGTTGTGGCCGGGGGCTCCGGGCGTGGACGGCGGGTGGCCCGAGGAGCTGTGGCACCTGGTGGGGTGCATGTACCGGCGGTTGTGGGCGGACGCGGATCTGCCGGTGGGGGTGTGGCGTCCCTGGCCGACGCTGGTGGAGGCCGAGGACGCTCGGGTGCGGGTGGCGTCGTTGTGGGCGTTCGTGGCGATGGTGCCCGAGCAGCTTCGGCGGCACGCGTTGCGCGGCATCGACCGGTCGGTGACGGTGGCGTCCCTGGCCGATGTGGGTGTGCAGGTGCGGCGGTCGCGGTGGTTGTTCGGTCGGTTGAGTGTGGAGACGGCGGCCTGGGTGGCGGCGCAGTTCCGTGGCCGGTTGTTCTGGGTGGGGGGTCTTCAGCTGGAGCCGGCGCTGTTGGGGGATCAGGGGCCGGTGCGCTGGTATTCGGAGGAGGAGGCCGCGGCGATGGGTGCGGGGTTGGCTCCGGGTGATCCGGTGCTGCGGTTGCACATCCCTTCGGGTGGGTTGGATCCGGACGCGGTGAGTGAGGCGTTGGCGTTGGCGGGCCCCTTCGCGCGGGAGCAGTTGGGGGTGGAGGCTCGGGTGGCCACGTGCACGTCGTGGCTGTTGGATCCGTGGTGGGAGCGGGCGTTGGGGGAGGGGTCCAACATCGTGCGGTTCCAGCGCAGGTTCACGTTGGTGGACGAGGGGGCGCCCGGGGAGGGTGACGTGTTCCGGTTTGTGTTCGGGATGCCTCGGGTGGAGGTGGAGCGTGCGCCGCGTCGGACCCGGTTGGAGCGTGCGGCGTTGGAGCGGTTGGAGTCGGGTGCGGGGTTGAGGGTGTGTACGGGGTGGTTGCGGTTGCCGTGAGCCGCGGCGGGTGCGGGGGTCCACCTTGGGGTGGGCCCCCGTTCGTGTGTGGGGGGCGAGTGGCGGACCGTTCCTGGCCTGGACCGTGTCTACGGTGGTCGGATGTCAGCGTCGACCCTGAGGAGTCCTGCCGTGTCCCCTGTCCCCGACGCCCCTGCGACGGGTTCGCCCGGCTGGTCGGAGGTCATCGCCCGCCGGTGTGAGCGCCATTTTCTGAGCCGTCCGGGGACGGGTGTGGCCCAGGTGGTGGGGGCGATGTGTGGGGCGCACGCGCAGATCGCGGGCGCGGCTGAGGTGTCGGTGGGGTTGCGGTTGGGCGGGGCCAGCCGGGAGCGCGTGCGGGAGGCGTTGTGGGAGCGGCGTGAGGTGGTGCGTACCTATGGGCCGCGCGGGACCGTGCACCTGTTGCCCTCGCGTGATCTGGGGTTGTGGTGTGCGGCGCTGGGCGCGGTGGAGCGGGCTCGGGGTGGTGGGGGTGTGCCGCTCGAACCGGGGCAGGTGGAGGAGTTGGTGTTGGCGGTGGGGGAGGTCCTGGAGGAGGACGAGTTGACCGTCGACGAGCTCACCCTGGCCTTGGAGGCGCGGGTGGGTGCCTGGGCGGGTGAGCGGGTGATGCCCGCGTTCGGTGGGTGGTGGCCCCGGTGGCGGTGGGCGACTCAGGAGCTGGCCACTCGCGGGGTGCTGTGCTTCGGTCGGCCCCGAGGGCGGGCGGTGACGTTCACGGGGGTGCGTCGTTGGGTGCCGGACTTCGTGTTGGCCTCGGAGCGGGAGGGGCTGGCGCACCTGGTCACCGGGTATCTGCGTGCCTACGGTCCGGCTGGTTCGGCGCACCTGGCCAGGTGGGCGGCGGCCCCGTGCGGGTGGACGGATCGGCTGTTGGAGTCCCTGGCGGGGGTGGTCGAGCCGGTCTCGGTGGGTGGGGAGCGGTTCTGGCGGGTGGCCGGTGACGTTGGACCGGCCGTGGAGCCGGTGCCCGAGGTGATGCTGTTGCCCTACTTCGATCCGTACACGGTGGGGTCGCACCCTCGTGAGGTGGTCTTTCCCGGCCGGGTACACGAGCGGGCGCTGGCGCGAGGGCAGGCGGGCAACTATCCGGTGTTGTTCCTGGAGGGGCGGGCTGCGGGGGTGTGGCACCAGAGGCGTTCGGGGAACCGGTTGGAGGTGCGGGT
>NZ_LAVM01000158.1:0-2606 GCF_001083815.1 Nocardiopsis sp. SBT366
GGACCCGGGGGTGGAGGTGGGTGAAGGTGACCTGGGTCTGCCGGGCGGCCGGAGTCGGCTGACGGAGGAAGGTCCCCTTCGGACTGAGCCCCTCCACCTGCACGTTCTAGGCCCCCGCCAGGTCGTCTGAGCAGCTGAGCGGCTGAGCGGCTGAGCGGCTGAGCGACTGAACGGCTGAACGGCTGAACGGCTGACGGAGGAGGCTCCCCTGCGGACTGGAGCACTCCACCCACCCGCTTCGATCCCCCGCCAGGGCTGAGCCCCCACCGGTTGAGACTCGGCCGGGAGGAACTCCCACCAGGTGAGTTGGCGGCTCGATGGTCGGTGGTCGGGGGTGGCTCCTTTGACCGGTGGGTCGGTGGGTCGGAGGTGACTCCGTGGGTCAGTGGGTCGGTGGGGTCGGTGGGCCAGTGGTGAGTCCTGTGGCTCGGTGGGTCGGTAGTAAAGCCGGAGGCCGGTGGGGCCGGTGGGTCGGTGATCAGCGGCCCAGGCAGATCCGGTTTCGGCCGCTTCGCGCTGCTCTGTCACCGACGCTCCCCCGAACTGGGGTTCCTTCGCCACGACGCACCTCTGGGTGACCCTTGGTGGCACCCGCCGCCACCGGTCGTCCCCCACCGGATCCGCGCGGGAGGAAGTTATCCCCTATGCGGAACGTGGTCGCGTCATGAGTCTCAGTTCGATTTCCCGCACGCAGGTCGTGTCGGTCGCCGTCGTGGCGGTCACCGCGGCCGTCGCCTTCAGCCCACCCAGGCTGGCCCTGGCCCTGGTCTTCGCGGGGCTCGCCGTCCTCGCGCTGGGTGTGGTCTTCGCCGTGGACCGAGAACGCAGAACCCTCGCCGAGAAGATGGAGGAGGTGCGCGTGCAGCTCGATGAGATGGCACGCGACCGCCACGACGACGTCAGCCTGGCCCGTGACCGGGACGTGCGGGTGCGCCAGACCATCCAGGAGGCCGCCGACGCCTGTGCGGACCGGACCGTGGAGGGCTGGGCCCGGTACGAGCGACAGCAGGCCAGGCTGGCCGCGACCCGCGACCAGGCGTTGGGGTCGGTCGGGAGTCCGGACGGACGCTCGGGTGAGGATTCGATCGGACGTTCGGGTGCGCACCCGGCCGGACACTCGGGTGAGGGAACGGAACCGGACGCGGCGCGAACGACTCCGGCCGAGCGGAGCCTGGCCACCGCGCAGGACCTGCTCTGGAACGGCTACAGCTCCCTGGGGCTGGCACGGCTGCGCGGACTGGGCGCGGACTCCGAGGCCAGCCCGGCCGTACGCGCCGAGGCCCACAAGACGCTGTCCAACTGGCACCGCGCGACGGGCCAACCCGAGAGCGCCCGCGACCACGCTCACCTGGCCGATCTCTCCGCCCCGCGCGCGGCCCGGGGATCGTCCGGCGTTCCCTCGCTGCTGACGGCGCGCATCCGGGCGCCGCGTGCGGCCCGGCACTTCGACGTGGTGCTGATGTCGGACTTCCGTCTGCCCGGCGGCAGCACCGGCAGCAATCTCCAGGAGATCACCGCGCAGCGTGACGCGGGGCTGACCACCGGCCTGATCCACCACCCGGTACTACGCGCCGACCAGTCCCGTGGTGTCAACCCCAAGATCCTGGCCGCTGTCGACAACGACCGGGTCCGCTTCGTCGCCCCGGACGAACGCGTCACCTGCGACCTGTTGGTGGTCCGTTTCCCACTGATCGGGCAGCGACCGATGGACGTCCTGCCGACGGTGGAGGCGGCGCGACGGATCGTGGTCCTCAACCAGACCCCGAACCGCCGGTACGGGGTGGAGGGGTCCGGGCAGGAGGGTGAGGCCCCGAACGAGGCGTGGAACGTCGCGCGCTGCGTGAAGGGGTTCACGAGCATGCTCGGCGAGCACAGCTGGCACCCGATCAGCCCGCGAGTGCGCGAAGCGATGGTGCTGCACCACTCCTCGGAGATGGCGGGGGTTCCGCTGGCGGACGAGGACTGGACCAACGTCATCGACGTCGACGCGTGGCGGCGGGGAGGGCGCCGGAACCCGGACGGTCGGGTGCTGCTCGGCCGCCATTCACGGGACGACCGGGACAAGTGGCCGGAGGACCCGGCGGCACTGGCCGCCGCCTACCCGGCGCTGCCCGGCTGGGAGACGCACGTGCTGGGCGGCACGAGGTTCGCCGAACACACGTTGGGCGAACTGCCCCCGCACTGGACCACGCACCCGTTCGACTCCGTGAGCGCCCGCGAGTTCCTGAACGAACTGGACGCGTACGTGTACTTCACGGGTCAGGGGCACCTGGAGCCGTTCGGTAGGGCGCCGTTGGAGGCGATCGCGGTCGGTCTGCCGACGCTGCTCCCGCCCTCCTTCGCCCCGGTGTTCGGGGACGCCGCTCTCTACACGGAGCCGGAGGGGGTCCGGGCGGAGATCGAGGCGCTGATGGGCGACGAGGAACGGTACGCCCGGCAGGTGCGGATCGGTCACGAGGTGCTGCGTGAGCGGTTCAGCCACCAGGCGCACCTGCGCAGGCTGTTCGAGCTGGGGGTGCGGGTTCCGGCGGAGGTCCTGGAGGCTCCGAGCCCGCTGCTGGTCCCCTGATCAGTCGACCCTGTCTCGGGGGTGGGTGGGTGACCGG
>NZ_LAVM01000159.1:0-2577 GCF_001083815.1 Nocardiopsis sp. SBT366
GCCATCTCCTTCGCCGTCGCGCTGGTCCTGTCGGTGGGGCCGGGGGTCAGCCGAACAGGTGGGTGGTCAGCGCTCCCCACAACTCGACCGGTGAGACGGTCAACAGCAGCAGGCCCACCGACAGGACCAGCGCGACGGCGAAGGAGATGGCCGCCATCCTGCGCCGCAGGAAGGCGGCGGTGACGGCCCCCACGGCCGGGACGACCCAGGCCATGATCAGGAACCAGATCAGGGCGGTGCCGATGGCGCGCACCGCCTGGGCCTCCTGCTCGGCCAGCAGCCCGGGGTCGGGTACGGCGCCGGGGTCGATGGGGTCGGCGGTCATGTCGAAGGCGTTGAGTCCGGCCAGGAGCAGGGCGAGCAGGGCCAGTGGGCTGCCCAGGGCCCACAGCGACCACAGCAGGACCCACAGGGCGGTCACCCGGCGGTCGGGCGGGTCGGTGACGGTGACCGGGGTCCGGCTCACGGGGCGTCTGTCCGGGAGCTGCCCGGGTTCGACACGGCCCTGCTCGGTGGCCGGGGTCGGCTCGGACGGCCCCTGTAGGGGCTTGCGGCGGTTGCGTTTCTTCGGTGACACTCCCGGGAGCCTACCCGGCCAGACCGGCCAGGTGGATGACCACCACGAACACCACGGGCCAGACCAGCAGCACCAGGGACCACAGGGCGGCCCTGCGGTCGCCCGCCACGGTGGCCACGGCCGCGGCCAGGAAGGGCAGGCCCACGGCCGCGCCGAAGGCCAGGGTGAACCACTCGGCGGCCGAACCGGCGTGGGAGTCGGCGTCGACGCCCATCAGGTAACCGAAGGGGCCCAGAGCCAGCGCGAGCAGGGCCAGGACGATGACGACGACACGGATGCCGGTGGGGTGGCGGGTGTTGCGGCCACCGCCGGAGGAGGAGGGACGTTCAGACACGGGGGCCGTGGTGCCTTTCGAGAACGGTGGCGGGCCGGGGCGGCGTGGCCCACCAACGGGTGTGGGGGTGGGCTGGGTCGTGTTCGCCGGTGCGGGCGCCGGACCGGGGTGGCTGTGGCCGTGCCGCGCGACCCGGTGGGCGCGGGCTCGGAGGAGCCTGGCAAAGCGTCCGCGGAACACTCCCTCGCGTGCGCACGCCGTGGCCCGCCCACGCGAGGCGCTGGGCGCTCGCGGGTCGGGCGTGGTGTGCTCCCTAAAACGTACTCCACCTGGGGGGTGTCCGAAACCCGGGGGCGTTGGCGTGTGGGGTGGTTCTCATGGTGTGGGGGTCACTGGTGGGGCCAGGGTCGGGCGGTGGCGACCAGTCCGGTGAAGGCGGCCAGGAGGCGGAGTTCGTCGATGGTGCGGGGCGCGGTGGTGAGCAGGTCGGGTGAGTGCACGACCAGGGCCAGGACCTGGGCTCGGGACAGGGCGACGTTGAGCCGGTTGCGGTCCAGGACGAAGGAGGGGCCGCGGCTGGTCTCGGCGGCGTCGGAGGTGGTCATGGAGCACAGGACGGCGGCTGCCTCCTGCCCCTGGAACTTGTCGACGGTGCCCACCCGGACCCCTTCGAGCGCGGGGGTGTCCTCCTGGGCGTGGGCCAGGGCCTGGCGCAGGGTGCGCACCTGGAGGTTGTAGGGGGCCACGACGAGGATGTCGTGTCCGGTGAGGGGGCGGGGTCCCTGGTCGGGGTCGGTGGTGACGTGTTCGGTGACCAGGTGGCGGGCGGCGGCCACCACCGCCTGGACCTCCTCGGGGCTGTGGGTGGTGCGGCCGGTGTGGTGGACGGGCAGGGTGTACACGCCCGGGTCGAGCTGGCTGGGCGCGGTGGTGGTGCCCAGGGTGCGGTGGGTGGTGGAGGGGTGGGCCTGGAGGCGGCCCTGGTAGGACAGGTCGGAGACGGGCGCGCACACGTGGGGGTGCATGCGGCGGGTCTGGTCCAGGAAGTAGCCCAGGGCGGGGTCGATGATGGCGTCCTCGCCCATGAGGTGTTGCAGGGCGGAGGCGTCGGCGCCCTCGGTGTGGACCCCTTGGACGACCTGGGGCAGTTGTTGGGGGTCGCCGAGCAGGACGAGGTTGTGGGCCGAGGCGGAGACCGCCAGGGTGTCGGCCAGGGCGAACTGTCCGGCCTCGTCGATGATGAGCACGTCCAGGGGGTCGGCGATGGTGTCGGCGCCGGACATGCCCCACGCGGTGCCGCCGATGAGGACGGGTTGTCCCTGGGCGGCGCGTTTGGTCCGCCAGTTGGCCAGGACCTTCTGGCTGGAGGGTTGTTCCCAGGGGGCGTCGGGGTCCTTCTTGCCGCCGCGGGGGCGTTTGGCCGCCGCGACCTCCAGGCCCTGTTGGGTGGCGGCGCGCAGGGCGGCGGCCATGACGTTCTCCACGGCTTTGTGGCCGGTGGAGCACACTCCGACGCTGCGGCCCTCCTTGATCAGGTGGGTGATGAGCTGGGCGGCCAGGTAGGTCTTGCCGGCGCCGGGCGGTCCCTGGACGGCCAGGTAGGAGTGGTCCAGGCGGTCCACGGCGGTGATGGCGGCGCTGATGAGGTCGCCCTGTTCGGGCGGGGGCAGCGGGCCCGGGGGGTGCAGGCGCGGGGGGATGCGGCGCAGGACGTCCAGGCCGGGGT
>NZ_LAVM01000160.1:0-2518 GCF_001083815.1 Nocardiopsis sp. SBT366
CCCCCCTGCCCGAACCCGTCGTGCTGCACACCCCCGCGGCCGAGGCCCAGCGCGTGCGCGGGTTCTGCCGGGGCCACCCGGTTCCACCACAGGGCGGCGTCCTCGGCGTCGAGCTCGGAGTCCACCTCCAACCAGCCGCGTACGTGCGGCAGGCGCCGTCCGGCGTTCCAGGAGCGCGGGTAGGGCTGTTCGTCCAGGACCAGGACGTGTTCGCCGTCGATGGTGGGGATCTCGGCGGGGACGCCCTCGTTCCAGACCCAGGCGCCGTCGTGGGCGACCAGGTTCCACCAGCCCCACACGGTCTGTGCGGCGGGGTCGACGGGGCCGTCGCGGAAGGAGGCGGTCCAGCGCGGGTCCGGGGCCTCGCCGGGCAGGCCCTGGCCTCGGGGGCCGATGAGGGCGTCGGCGAGCAGGGTGTGGAGTTGGAAGTTGTCGCTGATGCCGTCGAAGAGGACGCGGAAGGCGCGGCCGGAGGTGCGGTCCATGACCAGGGCGGAGGAGGCCTCGGCCATGCGCAGTAGGGCGCGTACCTCGTCGAACTCGGCGAGCAGGTCGCTGAGCTGGTTGGCGATCGCCGCGAGGTCGGCGTGCAGGGAGGGGTCGCCTCTGGTGTGGGCGCGGACGCCGGGCTCTCCCAGCATGGTGCGGGCGGCCAGGCCGTGGCGGCGGATGGTCCACCAGCACATGGTGGCGGCGGGGGCGTCGGGTCCCAGTTCGGCGGCCACGCGGGCTTCGGCGTCGGCGGTGACGGCGTCGGGGTCGGGTGGGGGTCCGCCGCCGGTGCGTTCCCAGGCGCGGACGAAGACGATGGCGCCCTTGCCCATGGTGCGCAGGCTGTGCAGGGTCTCGATGCCGGCGGGGCCGGGGTCGGTGCCCATTTCGACCAGGGCTCCGGCGACCACGGACAGGTCGGCGATGATGCCGGGGGCGGCGTGGTCTCCGGAGAGCAGGGGGGTCAGGGCCTCCAGGGCCAGTTCCCGTTCGGAGGCGGGGATCTGGGAGGCCAGGAGGTAGACCTTGTGGACGGCGGGTGGGAACTGTTGGGGGTCGGTGGCGACGGAGGCGTCGATCAGTTCTTGGAATGCCGCGCGAAACTCGTCGACCATGGGTCCGTCCCCTTTCTCACGCAACCAACCTAATGTCTCATCAGGGAAGGATCGCACTTTAACGGGCTGTATCAGGCTTTGATGGTGGGTTTGTTGGTGATTCGAGATGAGCGAGTGTTCGTTGAGTGGCAGCTCACACGGCCCGCGCGGGGTCACAGGCCCAGTCGCGTGACCGCGTTGTCCTCCAACGGGTTGGCGGTGCGGATGTAGTCGTGGACGGTCTGGGCGTTGGTCCAGCGGCCCTGACGCATGATCTCGCGGTCGTTGGCTCCGCCCAGGGCGGCCTGGGTGGCGAACCCGGCGCGCAGGGAGTGCCCGCCGAAGTCGTCGGGGTCCAGCCCGGCCCGCTCGGCGTAGCGCTTGACCAGGTTGCCCACGGCCTTGGGGGTCATCGCCTTCTCGGCCGGGCGGCCGTGCCGGTCCACGGCCGGAAGCAGTGGTCGGCCGGTGCCGTCGGACAGTTCCAGACGGTTCAGGTCCTGGCAGGAGTGGGTGGGCCCGGACTCGGGGGGCCGGGGGTCCCGCAGCCAGGCGCGCACGGCCTCGTTGCCGCCGTCGCGGTGCACCACCACCAGCGCCGACCAGTCGGCCACGGCGCACACCGGGCAGGTCAGGCGGTGGCGTCCCCGGGGCAGTGCCACGCGCTGGTGGGTCCTGCCCTCCTGGTCGGTCTTGGTCGCCCACAGCGACGCCACCAGGGTGGGTGCTCCGGAGGCGGCGTCGGTGCGCAGCTCCAGGTCGTCGAAGCTCAGCCCGGCCAGCTCCGAGCGGCGCAGCGCCCCGGCGAAGCCGGTCAGCAGCAGTACAGCGTCGCGTCTGCGGGCCACACCCCCGGGGTGACCCTCGGGTGGGCGCACCGCCAGCATCGACTCCAGGGTGCTCAGCACCACGGGGGCCTTGCGGCGGGGGCGGGCCCTGCGGGTGCGGCGGATGCCGCGCAGGGTCATGCGCACCACCTCGGCGCGGGTGGGTGAGTCCAGGCCGTGGGCGCCGTGGACGGCGGCGATGGCGGCCGAGCGGCGCTCCAGGGTGGCCGGGGAGAACGCCCAGGTGGTGCCGTCCTCGCCGCGCTGTTCGGCGCAGGCGGCCAGGTAGACGGCCACGTCCACGGGGTCGGCGGGCAGGGAGGTGCGCTGCTCGGCCAGGCACCAGGCGCCGAAGGAGGTCCAGTCGGCGCGGTAGGCGCGCAGTGTCGCCGGGGACTGGGCGTTGGTCAGGTACCGGCCCAGGGTGTGGGCCTGTTCGGCGTCGAAGCGCTCGCGGACCCGTTCCAGGGCGCGGGTGTCCACCAGGACGCCGGTGTCCAGGTGTTCCAGGCGGGCCCGCACAGTGGTGGGCAGGGCGATCTCGGCCTGGGGTTCGGGTGTCGGGGAGGGGTTGGTGGTGTCCACGGGTTCCATTGTGGCCCTCAT
>NZ_LAVM01000161.1:0-2243 GCF_001083815.1 Nocardiopsis sp. SBT366
GGGAGGTCGTTCACGGGGCTCACCTGTCCCGGAGTCGTGGGTTGAGGGCCTGTTCCAGGGAACGGGTCATGGTCACCAGCCCGATCTGGAAGAGCATGATCATCACCATCGGGGCGATGAGGAAGGGCGCGGCCTGGGGCAGGAGGAAGGCGTTGTTGTCCCAGGCCTGCTGGATCATCAGTCCCCAGTTGTCGGCGGTGCTGGGCAGCAGGCCCAGCAGGTACATGCCGACGACCGCGTAGATGGCGTTGGTGATGGCGATGATGAAGTTGATGAAGATGTAGCCCAGCATGTTGGGCAGCACCTCGACGAAGAGGATGCGCGCGGTGCCGAGGTCCTGGAGCCGCGCCGCCTCGATGAACTCGCGTTCCTTCAGCGAGAGGACCTGTGCCCGGATGGACCTCATCAGGAACGGCCAGGTGACCAGGCCGATGATGAGGGAGACCACCATCGGGGAGGAGGTGCGGTAGAAGGAGGCGATGACCAGCATCAGGACGATGAAGGGGATGGTCATCGTGATGTCGGTCAGCTGGAGCAGCAGGTGGTCCAGACGGCCTCGGACGTACCCGGCCACCGCGCCCAGGACCACGGCGATGGCGACGGTGATGAGGGCGGCGACGAAGCCGACCAGGATGGGTTCGCGTCCGCCCAGGATGAGCTGGGTGAGGGTGTCCTTGCCCTCGTGGTTGGTCCCGAGCCAGTGCTCGGAGCTCATGGGACCCCAGATCCTGCTGACGTCCGTGGGGTTGTGGTGGTCGATGAGCAGGGGGCCGACGAAGGCGAAGAGGAGGACGCTGAGGACCAGGCAGAGCCCGATGAACCCGCTGGTGCTGCGGGTGATGCCCTGCCAGATGGTGCCCCAGACGCCCGTTGACGCTGGTGCGGTGGTGACTGCCATGGGTCGTCCCTTTAGTGCGTGTCCGGTGGATGCTGCCCGTTGCGAGCGGTGCGGACGGGTGTCCCGTGCCGAAGGCGTCCGTTGGGGTTGGTGGCGGGTGACGTGTGGGCGGTGCTGGCAGGGGGTTCAGGAGGGTGGGCCCCTGCTGTGCTCGGCTCGTAAGGCTCCGCGGTGGTCGCGCGGCGGGGCCCGCCCGGGTCTGGCTGTCGGCTGGTGGGAACGCCGTGCCGGTGCGGCTGGGGCGACGCGCGGCAGGGCGCGTGTCCGACGAACACGCCCTAGTTCCGGATGCGCGGGTCGAGCCTGCTGTAGAGCAGGTCGGAGACGAGGTTGGCGATCACCACGCACGAGGTGATGATGATGAGCAGCCCCTGCAGGAGCGGGTAGTCGCGGTAGTTGACCGCGTCGAGGAGCAGCCCGCCCACGCCCTTGTAGACGAGGACCTGTTCGACGAAGATCGCGCCTCCGACCAGGGTTCCGAAGGAGATCGCGATCTGGGCGACCAGTGGCAGGACGGCGTTGCGACCGACGTAGGCGGTGGCGATGCGTCCGTCGCGCAGGCCCCGGGCACGGGCCACGGTCACGTAGTCCTCGCCGAGCACCTCGGTAGTGGAGGCCTTCATGACGAGCATCCAGGTGCCGATGATGGCCAGCACGTAGGTGCCGATCGGCAGCGCCGCGTGGAAGAACGCGTCCCCGACGAACCTCAGCGTGAACTCCGGTTGGACGCCGGGACTGAGGGTTCCGCGCAGTTCGATGGGGTTGAACCAGCCCAGGTACATGCCTCCGCCGACGACCAGCACCATGGCGATGAGGTAGTTCGGGACGGCGCCGAGAACCGAGGCCACGACGCTGAGCACGTGGTCCAGGATCTGGTTGCGGCGGTAGGCCATGATCATGCCCAGTGCGAGGCCGAGGGCGATCGCGACGAGGGTGCCGACGCCGATGCTGAAGAGGGTCCAGGGGAGGTAGGCGCCGATGGCGTCGGTGACGCTGAAGCCGGGGCGGTTGATGGTGCCGCCGAGGTCGAGCGTGAACAGCCCGACGATGAACTCCCACCACTGCCGGAAGAGGGGCGCGTCCGGGTCGTAGGCCAGCGAGTGGATCGCGATGGCACGGGCCTCGTTCATCGACATGCCGCCCTGGGTGAGGCGGCCCGCCATGACGTCGATGGGGTCGCCCGGCATGGCGCGGCCGAGGAAGAACGTCACGTTGGCCACCACGAAGACCACGACGAGGGCCTTGCGTACCTTCACGAAGACGTAGTTGCGCCAGACCCGGGCCAGGAGGCGTTGGGTCGTCCCTGGGGCGGCGGGCGCGGGTTCACCGGTGTCCGGGGGTGGTG
>NZ_LAVM01000162.1:0-2167 GCF_001083815.1 Nocardiopsis sp. SBT366
GGCTGACCCGGGGGCGGTAGGTTGCCGCGCACCTGGTGTCTTCGTGGAGGAGGGTGTGACGGTGAGTGCTGACACGGCGGCCGAGCGCGCACGGGTCGCCGACCGGTACCGGTGGTTGGCGAGCAGCTACGCGCGTGGGGGTTCGCCCGACTACGAGCGCATCGCCCTGGGGGTGGCCCGGGACGCGCGGACACAGGACCTGGTGCTGAGCCTGCCGGAGGGGAACAATCGCCAACCCAACCTGCTGCTGGGGGCGGTGCGCTACCTGGGTGGGCCGACCGGGACCTGGGAGGGGTTCCGGGTGTGGGTGGAGGAGCACTGGGAACGGGTGCGCGGGGTGGTGATGGCGCGCATGACCCAGACCAACGAGGTGCGCCGGTGCGCGACGCTGTTGCCGGTCCTGGCGCGGCTGGAGGGTCCGTTGGCACTGGTCGAGGTGGGGGCCTCGGCGGGGCTGTGCCTGTACCCGGACCGGTACCGCTACTCCTACGACGGGGGTGCTCCCCTGGGGCCGAGGGAGAGCCCGGTGCTGTTGGAGTGCCGCACCAGCGGTGGGGTGCCTCTGCCCGGGCGGGTGCCGCACGTGGTGTGGCGGGCGGGGTTGGACCTGAACCCGCTGGACGCCGCGGACGAGGGCGACGCGCGCTGGTTGGAGTCGCTGGTCTGGCCAGGGGAGCACCGGCGCGAGCGGGTGGAGCGGTTGCGGGCGGCGGCGTCGGTGGTGGCGGCCGATCCGCCGGTGATGGTGGCGGGGAACCTGGTGGAGGCTCTGCCGGAGCTGGCGGCGCGGGCGCCTGAGGGGGCGACGTTGGTGGTGTTCCACAGTGCGGTGGCGGCCTACCTGTCCGAGGGTGGGCGCGCGGATCTGGAGCGGCTGATGGGCGGGTTGCCGGGGCACTGGGTGTCCAACGAGGGGTGGCGGGTCTTCCCGGACTGGGAGGGGGCGCGGCCGCCGGTGGAGAACGACTTCACGTTGGCGGTGGATGGTCGGGTGGTGGCCTATACGGGGGAGCACGGTCAGTCGTTGACCTGGCGGTGATCGGTCGAACGTCGAAGGGGCCTCGCGTGTGCGCGAGGCCCCTTCGACGTTGTGTGGGGTCAGAAGGTGTAGGCGTCGACTTCGGCGAGCAGGGCCTGGCGGCGTTCCTCGGGCAGGAAGGAGGCGGTGAAGGAGTTGCGGGCCAGGGTGCGCAGGTGGTCGTGGTCCAGGCCCAGGTGTTCCTGGAGGCCGAGGTAGTTGTCGTGGACGTAGCCGCCGAAGTAGGAGGGGTCGTCGGAGTTGACGGTGACGAGCAGGCCGGCGTCCATGAGGGTGGGCAGGGGGTGGTCGGCGAGGGTGTCGACGGCGCGCAGGCGCACGTTGGAGAAGGGGCAGACGGTGAGAGGGGTCTGGGTGGTGGCCAGGTGGGTGACCAGGGTGGGGTCGTCCAGGCAGCGGATGCCGTGGTCGATGCGTTCGGCGCCCAGGAGGTTGAGGGCCTGCCAGATGTAGTCGGCGGGGCCTTCCTCTCCGGCGTGGGCGACGCGGCGCAGTCCGAGTTCGGCGGCGGCTTGGAAGACCTCGGTGAACTTCTCGGGTGGGTTGCCGACCTCGGCGGAGTCCAGGCCGACGGCGCTGATGTGGTGCAGGTGGGGGCGGGCGGCGTTGAGGGTGTCCATGGCTTCGTTGGCGGGGCGGTCGCGCAGGAAGCACAGGATGAGGCTGGTGGAGATGTTGTGGCGTTCGAGGCTGGTGTCCAGGGCGGCGGCCAGGCCGTTGATGACGGTGTCCAGGGGGATGCCGCGGTTGGTGTGGGCCTGGGGGTCGAAGAAGATCTCGGCGTGGCGGACGCCCTGGGTGGCGGCGCGGGTGAGGTAGGCCTCGGCGAGGTCGTGGAAGTCGGCTTCGGTGCGCAGGACGTCCATGAGTTCGTAGTAGAGGTTCAGGAAGGACTGGAGGTCGGTGAAGGAGTAGGCGTCGCGCAGGGCCTGGATGTCGGTGTGGGGCAGGGTGATGCCGTTGCGGTCGGCGAGGTGGAAGGCGAGTTCGGGCTCCAGGGTGCCTTCGATGTGGAGGTGGAGTTCGGCTTTGGGGATGGCCATGGCAGCCGGGTGCCCTTTCTTCGGGTGGTGTGGGTTGTTGGCCATTGTGGCTGATGGCGGGGGGTGGGTTGGTCTGCGGTGGGTG
>NZ_LAVM01000163.1:0-2135 GCF_001083815.1 Nocardiopsis sp. SBT366
CCTGGCCCAGAGCTTCGCCACCGCCGCGACCACCCCCGCCCCCCAGGGCACGACGGAGGCAACCGGCGCGCAGCCGTTGGCCCACCTGGTCCGCTCCGCCCTGCACCACGGCTCCACCCCCGCGAGTGCTGCCCCTGAGTACGCCGCGTGGTCGCGGGCGCTGCGCTCCCTGGTCCTGACCGGCGCCGCGCCCACCAGCGAACCCGTGCTGGAGCACACCACCAACGACGACCTCCTGGGGGTCTCCTGGCGGGCCCTGACCCGAACCCCCCACCCCGTGGAGGGCCCCACCCGGGGCGCGTTCCCCTGCGCCCACCTGGTGGACACGGTGTGGGCGGCCTACCACTCCCACGGCGACCTGGCCGCGATGTACACCGGCGCGCTGGCCGGGGCGCGGTGGGGGGCCTCGGCCCTGCCACTTCAGGCCGTGCGCAGGCTCAGCGAGCACACCGACCCCCACGCGCTGACCGTCGCCGCCCTGGTGGCCCTCAACGGCTCCCACCCCGACCGCTGGCCCCAGCTGCCCATCCGGGTACGGCCCGAGCAACGCCTGCCGCCCTTCGCCGTGCCCCACCCCCTGGACCCTCAGGTGCTCCTCGGCAACCTGGACTTCCTGCGCTCGCGTCCCGAGGACGTGGACGCGGCCGTCTCGCTGTGCCGCACCCACCCCGAGGACGCCCCCCACCTGGCCGGGCCGGACTGGGTGCGGGTGTGGCTGCACGACACCCCGGGCCGCAACCCGAACCTGCACTTCACCCTGGACGAGGCCGCCTCCGCCGTGGCCGCCCTGCGCGCCGAGGGCAAACGGGTGCTGCTGCACTGCTGGGCGGGGGCCTCGCGCACCCCGGCGGTGGCCGCCCGCTACGCGGCCGCCACCCTGGGCGCCCCGCCACTGGAGGCCATGGCCGCCCTCATCCCCGCCGTGGGCGGACATCTGGACAACCCCACCCTGTCGCAGGCGGTGGCAGAGCTCAGCGGCCTGGACCTGCCCAACCCGCTGACCAGCCTCTTTCCTGCGGGGCTGCCCCCACGTCGACCTGAACTGCGGACGTCCCATATCAGTGGGTGATAAGTTCCACAAACCGGCGCTTTCCGGTACCGTTACCCTCGCGTTACCCCTAGGCTCTGCGCCCGGACCCCGTGCCAAGCCACCGGCGGTCCCCGCTGTCTCCCGTGCTCGGCTCCACTCGTTTCCGGGGCCCGCACCACCTGGCGCACCGCGCCTTCCACGGCCGCCGTGCCGGGAGGTCACCGCCACGCCCCTGTTCCCGTTCGAAGGACTGTGTTGTGGGCACAAACGAGCCCCAGATCCCGCCCGCCGACGATCACGACGCCGCCACCGAGGCCGCACCCGTCGTCGGACCCCGCCAGGCCGCCGCGCGCTCACGCTCGCGCCGCAAGCGCGCGCTGGTCGTGGCCTCGGCCGCCGGCCTGACCCTGGTCGTGGGCGGAACCGCCGCGGCGGCCGTCCTCATCTCCGGAGCCGACCCGGGCACCGCCACCAACGCCGCAGGCATCCCCAAGGCCCAGCCCCAGACGCTGGTCGTGGAGGAGCCCGAACAGGACACCGCCCAGCCCGAGGACGACCAGGACCGTTCCCAGGCCGGGGCACCCCAGGCCCTGACCGCCTCGGGCTCCGACGTCCGCGAGGAGCCCGAAGAGGAGGAGACCACCGAACCCGCGGCACCCTCCGGTGACTCCGGCGGCTCCGACGCGCAGAGCACAGGAGAGGGCGGCACCTGCGAGGCCTCCTTCTACGGAGACGGCTTCCACGGCGCCACCACCGCCAACGGCGAAACCTTCGACACCTACGGCATGACGGCCGCCCACAAGACGCTGCCGTTCAACACCATGGTGAAGGTGACCAACCCCAACAACGGGAAGTCGGTCACGGTCCGCATCAACGACCGCGGCCCCTTCATCGCCGGACGCTGCCTGGACCTGTCCACGGCCGCCTTCGACGAGATCATCGGCACCGGCTCCGGTGTGGGCACCGTCGCCTGGGAGGTCGTGAGCTAGCCGCCACGCCCACCACGGCACACCCGATGCGCCCCGCACCACCTCCCGGTGCGGGGCGCGTCGGGTGTGCCGTGGTGGGCGTGGCGGCTAGCTCACGACCTCCCAGGCGACGGTGC
>NZ_LAVM01000164.1:0-3436 GCF_001083815.1 Nocardiopsis sp. SBT366
GAGAGTTGTATAAGAGACAGGCCGTCAGGGACGGAAGGTCCGCGAACCCGGTACCCGGCACCGCCTCGGACAGCCGGTCCTCGCGCAACGCGTCCAACAGTTCGCGCACCTCCCGCACCGCGCGTCCGGACAGCTCCGCGACCGACCCGAGCACGGCCTCGGCCTCCGGGTCCCGCCCCTCCAGGGCCTGCCGACCACCGACCGCCAGCAACCGGATGGCACTCAGGTGGTGCCCGGCGATGTCGTGCACCTCGCGGACCAGCCGGTCCCGCTCCCGCAGTCGTTCGCGCTCGAAGGAGTCGCGCGCCGCGCGCCGCAACCCCTCGGCGCGGTCGGCCCGCAGCCACCACACGTACCCGGCCAGGACGGGCATGAGGGCGGGCAGCGCCCACAGGGTGAAGTCCAGGCCGTCCCCGATCACGGACGCGGCCGGTGCGGACGGATCCCCCGACCACTCCACCAGGGAGTTGGCGGCGGGGAAGAGAATCACCTGGTAGGCGTACCACCACGCCACCGACACCACGGCGAGCGGTAGCGCCGCACCCGGGCGCCGATGGGCCGCCGTCACCACGGCGACCACGGCGGCGAGCAGGGAACCGTCGTGGCCCACGGCCGCGTACGAGACGAACACGAGGACCCCGGTGACCACCGCGACGGACACCGGGAACCGTCGTCGCAGCACCAGCGGGGCGCAGGCGAGCAGCACGACCGTGTGGGGGATCCACCCTGTGTCGGCCTCCGGAGGGAGCGGAGGAATCTGGAGCGCCAGCAGCCCCACCAGTACCGCCACCACGGTGTCGCGCACCGGGACGGGAAGCCATCGCCACCGCTGCTGGCGCCCGACTGCTTCGCCCATCCTCGCCGCACTCATCCGTCCATGGTGCGGCACGGCGCGTGGGCCCCGCGTCCGCCGAAAGGCGTACGGGAAAGGGGGACCGGGCCTATGCCCTTCGGCAGATGCCGTGGCGGTCCCCTCCTCGGCACCATGCGTTCATGGACACCACCAGAACCCCCGGAACCGAGCGAATACCGCTCCTGGACGTGCTGCGCGGGATCGCCATCCTCGGCACACTCAGCATGAACATCTGGCTCTTCGGCCACCCCGGATCGGTTGGCTACGGACCCGTCGCCGAGAGCCTGCGGTCCCTGTTCCTCAGCGGCAAGTTCTTCGCCATGCTCACCCTGCTGTTCGGCGTGGGCCTGGCCATCCAGCACCGGGCAGCGATGGCCCGTGGCCGTACCTGGCCCGGCAAGCAGCCCTGGCGGGCACTCCTCCTGCTGGTGGAGGGAGCCCTGCACGTCGTCCTCCTCTTCGCCTGGGACGTGCTCATGGGCTACGCGGTGACGGCGCTGCTGGTCGTCTACCTCCTGGGCCTGTCCGAGCGAACGCGCACGGTGGTCATNGTGGACCGCCCTGGGCATCCACCTCACCTTCATCGGAGGCGTGACAGTGATCATGAGCCTGGTCTTCTCCATCGAAAGCCATACCCGACTGACCCCGGCACAGGTCGAGTGGGACCAGCTGTACCGGGAGGGCAGCTACTCCGACCAGGTCCTGGATCGCGCGACGAGCTTCCTGTCCACCCGGTTGGAGATGGTCATCGCCTTCCCCATGATGGTGTTTCTCTTTCTGTTGGGGGTGCGCCTGTACCGTGCCGGAGCGTTCGGGGACGACCCGCTCGGCCGGGCCCTGCGGTGGCGGATGGCGGTCTGGGGCCTGGGGCTGGGCCTGCCGCTCAACGCACTGGCCGCCGCCTTCCCCGACGACCTGGGCATGGCCGGGCGCAACGCCTTCGCCTTGGTGCTGATGCTGGGGTACGTGGGCCTGGTGGGAATTCTGATGGACCGGGTGCGGCGCCCCGGGCAGGTGACGGCCTCCCTGACCGCGGTGGGAAGGACGGCGCTCAGCTGCTACATCCTCCAGAACCTGCTGGCCTCGCTGATCTTCTACTCATGGGGGCTCGGCATGGGCCATCTGGCAGACCACGCGGGCTGGATGGTGGCCGCCTGGGCGGTGCTCAGCCTGGTGCTGGTGGCGGGTTCGCGCCTGTGGCTGTCCCGGTTCCCACGGGGGCCCATGGAGATGTTCCAGGCCCGGGTCCTGGCCCTGGTCCCCGAGCGGGATCGCGTTCCCGACCCGCCCGAGGTCGAGGAGAGGCACCCGGACCCGCGCGGCTGACATCCGACGAAGCCGCGTCGGAGGCCCGCTCCCCCCGAGGACGGCGCGCCCCAGCCACCGCGCTCTCGCCAGCGGGTCCGTCCGGGCTTCCCGGCCACGTTGGGGGCTGGAAGGAGCCGACCCCGCACACCAAGGTCGGCCCACGAACCGCCCGCGCATGGGAGGACGGTCGGAGCAGTCCGGACCGCCGCCACTCACACTCGCCGGTGCTGCCCTTCGGCCCGGGGCGACGCGGCCAGGGGCGGGGCTCGCGAGGCGTCGACCGCGCGGAAGCGCCGTCGCGACCCACCACGGGCGCGGCCGGGCACCACCACAGGACGGCGCGGACAGCCCCGAATCCGAGCCAGGGCCGCGACCGCACCGCACCGAGGCCGTAGGTCGCAACTAGCCCAGGTACTCCGCTCGCACGGCGTAGATGGCGGCCTCCGTGCGGGAGTGCACCTGGAGCTTCTCCAGGATGTTGCGCACATGGTTCTTCACGGTGTTCTCGGTGATGAACAGGCGCTCACCGATCTCCCGGTTGTTCAGGGAGCGCGCCAGCAGCTTGAGCACCTCGGTCTCACGGGGGGTGAGCTCGGGGAGAGCGGGCGCGGCCTTGGGCGTGCGCTCCTGCTTGGCCAGCCCCGCGAACTCCCCGATGAGCTTGATGGCCATGGCGGGGTTGATGAAGGACCGCCCCTCCGCGATGGCGCGGACGGCGCGCGCGATGTCGGTGACGGCGATCTCCTTGAGCAGGTAGCCGGTGGCCCCCGCCTTGAGCGCCTCGAACAGGTCCGCCTCGTCCTCGCTCATGGTGAGCATGACGAACTTGACCTCGGGCACCGCCGCGCGGATCCTCGGGCAGGCCTCGATGCCCGTGGAGTTGGGCATCATCACGTCCATCAGCACCACGTCGGGCCGGAGCTCGGTGGCGAGCACCACCGCCTCGTCGCCGTCGGCGGCCTCACTGACCACGTCGATATCGACCTCGTCGTTGAGGACCGAAACCAGGCCCCTCCGGAAGAGCGCGTGGTCATCCACCACGAGCACCCGGATGGGAGCCGCAGGTGCCGTCACCTCCTCCGAGGCATAGTTGAGCCGAGCGGGTGACAGGGAGTGGGGACTCACCAGAACTCCTATTACGCATAACCGAAATACCGGGTTTCCGGATCGGCTCGCTGACGGCGGTTCCGAGAATCCGGACAAAGGGGGAGTTCACCAGCGAATCCTCCCTCAGCGAGGCTCTCTCCACTGTCCCATAAGTGCTCAGAGAACGGT
>NZ_LAVM01000014.1:0-82247 GCF_001083815.1 Nocardiopsis sp. SBT366
GGGCGGGCACGGGCCCCGTTCGACCGCCGGGCACCGGCCCCCGCCCGCCCGGACCGCCGTGGCACACCCGCCGCCGCCCCGGCATCATGGCCGGACACCTCCCTTCGGAAGGACCACCATGCCCGCCTCTCGCAAGCGCGTGACCCTGCGCGACGTCGCCACCCGAGCCGGGGTCTCGGTCGCCCAGGCCAGCTTCGCGCTCAACGGCCAGGGGCGGGTGGCCCCGGCAACCGTGGAGCGGGTCCGCCGGGCCGCCGCCGACCTCGACTACCAGGTGGACGGTCGGGCGCGGGCGCTGCGCACCGGACAGAGGTCGGCCTACGGGGTGGTCATCCGCAACATGCGCAACCCCTTCTTCCTGGACGTGCTGCGGGGCATGGAGGTGCGGGCGCATCGTGAGGGCGCGTTCCTGCTCATCCTCAGCTCCGACTACGACGTGGACCGCGAGGCCGCCGCGCTGCGCAGGCTCGCCGCCGAGGGGGTCGGCGGGGTCGCGATCAGCCCGATCGGTCGGCACGGTCCGCTGACCGACTGGCTCCCCCGTCACCCCGACGTCCCCGTGGTGGCCTTCAACCGCACGCCCGACCCCGCGCTCTCCGGTGGGGCGCGGCTGTCGACGGTGGGCCCCGACGACGGGGCCGCCGTCGCCCTGGCACTGGGGCACCTGCGCGCGCGGGGCCATCGGGGGGCCACGCTGGTCGTGGCCCCCGAGGGGCTGGCCGCCGACTGGGGACGCGAGGAGGAGTTCGTCCGTCGATGCGAGGAGTGGGGCCTGGCGGGAACCGTGGTGCGCTGTCACCTGGACCACGACAGCGTCGCCCGCATGGTGGTGGAGCGGCTGGGCGTCGGCTCCCATGGGCGCGGCGGGGCGGGCGGGCACGAGGCCTTCGTGGTCAACTCCGACTACCTGGGCTCGGCCGTGTACGCCGCCGCCCGCTCCCTGGGGATACGGGTCGGTCGGGACGTGAGCGTGGTCGGGCACGACGACCTGGCCACCTCCGGGCTGCTCGACCCGGGCCTGACCACCGTGGGCCTGGACCGGGAGCTGCTGGGCGATCACGCCATGCGCCTGCTGGTCTCCCCGGGCGAGGACCCCGAAGGGCGCCGCGTCCGACTTCCCGTGCACCTGGTGGAGCGGGACTCGGTGGCCCTCCTCTGTTGAGGCGGCCGCTGTCGTCCCCGAGCCGGGGGGCGACGGTGGGTGGCCGGTACGACGGATCGCCCCGTGCGCGGGGGTTCTCGGCGCCTGCGCCGTACGCAGACACCGGCGCGAAAGCGTTCACGGCCACACACCGGCGTGGCGCGACGCACCCTCTCATCTCCGCTCCAACCTGGACGAACGCACGTAGACTCGGCCGGTCTGCCGGGGCTTCCGGTGGATGATTCCAATCGAGGGGCATCCTCTACTCCATGTCTTCCACCCCGAGCACACGCGTGCCCGAAACCGGCCGACGACCGGATCCCTGGGTCGTCGGAATCTCCGGCGGCCTGCTGATCGCCTTCGTCCTGGCGGCGCTCGTGTCCCCCTCCGGTGTCAGCGCCGCCGTTGACACCGCGTTCGCGTGGTCGGCGCGCTGGTTCGGCGCCTACTGGCAGGTCCTGCTCCTGGCCACCGTGGTCATCGCCACGATCCTGGCCTTCTCCCGCTACGGGCGGGTGCGGATGGGCGGAACCGACGCCCCCGGGTTCACCTGGTTCCGGTGGGTCGCCATGGTCCTGACCACCCTGCTGGCCGCGGGCGGCGTCTTCTGGGCCGCCGCCGAGCCCCTGGCCCACTACGTCGACCCGCCGCCGCAGTACGCGCACATGGCGGGCGGCATGGAAGGCGCCTCGGTCGCCCTCGCGCAGACCTTCGTCCACTGGGGCTTCCCGGCCTGGGCGATCGGTGGTTCGCTGGCCACGCTGGTGATGATGCGCGGTGTGGAGAAGGGCATGCCCCTGCGACCCCGCACACTGCTGTGGCCACTCATGGGTGAGCGCATCCGCACCCATTGGATCGGCACCGTCGCCGACATCAGCTGCGTGGTCGCCGTGGTCGCCGGAACGGTCGGCCCGATCGGTTTCCTCGGTCTCCAGATGTCCTACATCGGCGGCGAGATGTTCGGGGTGGGTTCCGGGTTCGGCACCCAGGTGGCGATCATCCTGGGCCTGACGGTCGTGGCGACCATCTCGGTGCTCAGCGGCCTCGACCGGGGCATCCAGCTGCTCAGCCGGATCAACGTCTGGGCCGCGCTGGTGCTGATCGTGTGCGTCGTCGGGCTTTCCTCCCTGCCCTTCGTCGTCGACCTGTTCCTCCAGGCCAGCGCCGTGCACGTGCGTGAGTTCGTACCCATGGCCCTGTTCCGGGGCGACACCGAGTGGCTCGGCTACTGGACCGTCTTCTTCTTCGGCTGGTTCATCGGCTACGGCCCGATCATGGCCATCTTCATCGCTCGCATCTCGAAGGGCCGCACGGTCCGCCAGATCTATGTGGGCGCCACGGTGCTGCCCGCCGTCGTCACCTCCGTGTGGTTCACCGCCCTGGGCGGCAGCGGGCTGTGGCTCGAGCAGCGCGACCCGGGGGCCGTCTCCGGCCCGTACGAGGAGCACGGCCTTCCCGCCGCGGCACTGGCCATCGTTCAGGCCCTGCCGCTGAGCGCGGTGCTGGCGCTGATCATGGTGGTCGTCACGCTCATCTTCTTCGCCGCCACGCTCGACGCCATGTCGTACTCGATCTCCTCCGCCAGCATGCACTCGGGCGAGCCCTTCCCGTGGGTGCGGGCGTTCTGGTGCCTCGGTATGGGCGCCGCCGCCATCGCGCTGCTCACGGTGGGCGACAACGGCGTGCAGGCCCTCCAGTCGTTCATCGTGGTGACCGCCGTACCGGTGGGGCTGATCCTGCTGCCCACGCTGTGGAGCGCTCCGCGCCTGGTCCGGGAGATGGCGGTGGAGCAGGGGATCGTCCCCGCCCCCGCTCCCCGCGCCGCGGGCGAGGACGAGGGTTCCGAGACTGACGCCGAGGCGGAGCGGGTGACCACGGGTTAGGTCCCGCTTCTCCGTACGGCGGGGCCGCCCCTGACCACCGTCGTCCGTCCGAGCCTGGACCGGACGGCGACGGTGGCGCACAGGACCACCGCGGCCCCGCCGAGGACCGTGGGCCAGGTCAGGTGCTCACCGAGCAGCAGGGCGGCCCATCCGAGGGTCATCACCGGCTGGGTGAGCTGGATCTGGCTCACCCGGGTCATCGGGCCGATCGCCAGGCCCCGGTACCAGGCGAAGAAGCCCAGGTACATGCTGACCACCGCCAGGTAGGCCCACGAGGCCCACTCGGCCGGGGTCCCGCTCGGCGGCTGCTGGGCCACCGCGACCCCGCACAGGGCGATCATGAACGGGGCGGAGAGCACCAAGGCCCAGGAGACGGTCTGCCACGCGCCGAGCTCGCGGGCGAGGAGACCGCCCTCCGTGTAGCCGATCGCGGCCGCGATGACCGCGCCGAACAGCAGCAGGTCGGACCAGACCAGGCCGGAACCGGCCCCCGCTCCCTGGAGGCTCGCGAAGCCCACCGCCGCGGCCGCGCCCACCGCCGCCATGGCCCAGAACACCGCCGGGGGCCGTTCGTGACCACGCAGCACCGCCGTCACGGCGGTCGCGGCGGGCAGCAGAGCGATGACGACCGCGCCGTGGCTGGCCGACGCGGTGGTGAGGGCGAACGAGGTCAGTAGCGGAAACCCCGCCACCACTCCCCCGCCGACCAGCGCCAGACGGAACCACTGGCCGCCCCGGGGAAGACGCTGCCGGGTGAGCGCGAGCGCGGTGCCAGCCAGCAGGGCGGCGGCCACCCCGCGCCCTGAGCCGACGAACAGGGGTGACATGGTTCCGCCCGCCACCGCGACGCGGGTGAACGGGACGGTCAGGGAGAAGGCCGCGACCCCCAGAAGCCCCCACCAGAGCCCGGTTCGAGTGGATAGCACCCTGGGCTGATCATGAGTAGCGCTACTATTGATCCTCATGTCCAACGATAGCAGTGCGCGAATCGTCGAGGGGCTGCGCGCGTGGATCGCCGGCGCGCCGCCCGGAGCCAGGCTGCCCTCGACCCGGGCCCTGGTGGCCGAGTACGCCGCGAGTCCGGTCACGGTGCAAAAGGCCCTGCGAACGCTGGCCGCGCAGGGAGTGCTGGAGAGCCGTCCGGGCGTGGGCACCTTCGTTCGCGCGATCCGGGTCGCCCGGCCTCACGACTACGGGTGGCAGACCGCCGCGCTCGGCGCGCCCCGGCACCGCTCCCCCGGTCTGAACACGGCGCTGCGCACCCCGCCCAACGACGCGATCGCGCTCCACTCGGGCTACCCGGACCGGGAACTGCTCCCCGAACGACTGGTGCGCGCCGCCTTCGCGCGCGCGGCCCGCAGCGAGGCGACCGTGGCCAGGCCCCCGTCCGCCGGGTTGCCCGACCTCCAGGCCTGGTTCGCCGCCGGGCTGACCGCGCACACCCCCGTGGGTGTCACGCCACCCGCGCCCGGCGACGTGCTCGTCCTCCCCGGAAGCCAGAGCGGGTTGAGCGGTGTGTTCCGCTCCCTGGTGGGTGCCGGACGGCCCGCCCTGATCGAGTCACCCACCTACTGGGGCGCGACCCGCGCGGCCGCGCAGGCGGGTGTGGAGGCGGTTCCGGTGCCCAGCGGGATCCACGGACCGGACCCGGACGAACTGGACCGCGCGTTCGAGCGGACCGGGGCGCGTGTGCTGTACGCGCAGCCCAACTTCGCCAACCCCACCGGAGCCCGCTGGTCCACCGACCTGGGCGACCGGGTGCTGGAGATCGTGCGTCGCCATGGCGCCTTCCTCGTGGAGGACGACTGGGCGCACGACTTCGGGATCGACGCGCGGCCGACCCCTCTGGCGGCGCGTGACGACGGCGGGCACGTGGTGTACCTGCGCTCACTCACCAAGAGCGTGTCACCGTCCGTGCGCGTGGCCGGGCTGGTCGCCCGGGGCCCGGCCCGGGAGCGCGTTCTCGCGGACGCGCAGTCAGAGGCCATGTACGTCAGCGGAGTGTTGCAGGCGGTGGCGCTGGACGTCGTCACCCAGCCCGCCTGGCGCACCCACCTGCGGGGGCTGCGCCAGCAGCTGGCCGCGCGCCGCGACCTCCTCGTCGAGGCGCTGCGCGAGCACGCGCCCAGCACGTATCTGGAGGCGGTTCCCCAGGGCGGGCTCAACCTGTGGCTGCGGCTGCCGGACGCCACCGACCTGCCCCGTGTCGTCCGCGAGTGCGAGGAAGCCGGGGTCGTCGTCGCCCCCGGCGGCGAGTGGTTCCCAGCCGAGCCCACCGGCCCCTACCTCCGGCTCAACTACGCGGGCCCACGCCCGGGCGCCTTCCCCGAGGGGGCCCGCGTGCTGGGCCGGGCCTTGGAGCGCGGCTGAGGGCACCGCCCGGGGACTCCGCCTAGGCCTTGCGCCCGGTCAGGGCGAGGAGCCGGGTCTGGGGGTCGGCGTCGGGCCCCACGGGGACCTGTTCGGCGAACAGGCTGCTGCCGGACAGCACCGCCTGGTTCTCACCGGCCCATTCGAGCAGCTCCGCGACCAGAGCGGGATCGAGCCGCTCGTCGGCGCCGACCGCCCTGGCCAGGTCCCAGGCGTGGATCCCGAGGTCGAAGGTCATCTGCCACAGGTACACGTGGCCCGGGACGTCGCCGAAGGACAGGTGCACCGTCCGTTCCAGCGCGGAGGGGGCCAGCCAGGCGGTGCGGGCCTCTCGGGAGGCCACGGACCAGGTGGCGGCCGGTTCCTCGCCGAGGACGTCGCCGTCGAAGCGGTCCCCGACCTCCTCGATGCTCGCTCCGTCGAGCAGGGACGGCACCCACAGCTGCTCCGAGGTGAGGTGGTTGACCAGGTCGTGCACGTCCCAGTCCGTGCAGGGGGTGGGTCGTGCCCAGTCGGTCAGGGCCACCTCCGCCACTCGGCGGTCGAACTCCGCCATCGCGGTGCCGTGCAGGTCGACCAGGTCGGCCATGGTGTCACTCCTGTGCTCGGATGCCGTTCCGAAGCTGCCTACCCGGTGGCCCCGGCCCGCCAAACCGGTTGGACCGGGCGTGCGAGACTGAGTCCGGCTCATGGAGCAGATCTGAGAGGTTGGACCACCGTGGAACGCGGTCATGACATCGTCCTGTTCGGCGCGACCGGCTTCACCGGTTCGCTGACCGCCGAGTACCTGGCCACCAACGCCCCACGTGGGCTGAGGTGGGCCATCGCGGGGCGGGACCGCGACCGGTTGGAGGCGGTGCGGGCGGAGCTGGCCGAGATCGATCCGGACCGGCCCCTGCCGGAGCTGCTGCTGGCCGACGTCGACGACCCCGCCTCGATGCGTGCCCTCGCCGCCTCCGCCCGGGTCGTCATCTCCACGGTGGGACCCTACGCCGAGCGCGGCGAACCCCTGGTGGCCGCCTGCGCGGCCGAGGGCACCGACTACGTGGACCTGTGCGGCGAGCCCGCCTTCGTGGACCTCATGTACGTCCGCCACCACGCCACCGCGGTCCGCACCGGCGCGCGGATCGTGCACGCCTGCGGTTTCGACTCGATCCCCCACGACCTGGGGGTGCTGTTCACCGTCGAGCGGCTGCCCGAGGGGGTTCCGCTGCACGTGGAGGGGTTCGTTCGTGCCCGGGGGAACGTCTCCGGGGGCACCCTGCACTCGGCCGTGGACGCCTTCGCGGACTCGGCGGGCATGCTGGCGGCGGCGCGGGAGCGGAGTCGGGTCGAGGACGGGCCGCGGGATCGGCGGGTGCGGATCGACAACCGTGGTCGGCCGCGCACCCGGCTGGCGCGGGGGTGGCCCCTGCCCCTGCCCACCCTGGACCCTCGGGTCGTGGTCAGGTCAGCGGCGGCCCTCGAACGCTACGGACCGGACTTCACCTACGGCCACTACGCGGCCTTCCGGCGGCTCGGCAGCGCCCTGGGCGCGGTCGGCGCGGCCGCCGGGGTGATGGCGGCAGCCCAGGCACCGCCGTTGCGGGATCGTCTGAAGTCGCTGCGTCCGCCGGGCGCGGGCCCCTCCGAGGAGCAGCTGGCCAACGGGTGGTTCACCGTGCACTTCGCGGGGTCGGGCGGCGGCCGTCGGGTGCACACGTTGGTCTCGGGTGGCGAGCCCGGGTACGGGGCGACCTCGGGGATGCTCGCGGAGTCGGCGCTGTGCCTGTGGGAGGACGACCTCCCACCGACCTCGGGCCAGGTGACCACCGCCGTGGCCATGGGCGACGCGCTCATCCGGAGGCTGCCCCGGGCCGGGATCGACTTCGAGGTCCTGCGCACCGTCGAGGAGTGAGGGGCCGCCCAGGCCGGTTCCGGAGCGCCTCCCTTCCTACACTGTCCGGGTGACAGACGCGCCTGAGACCCCCCGTGGCACCACCCCGCCCCTCCCAGCCGACCCCCCGGACATCCCCATCGGTGAACGCTGCCCCGGTCCGGTGGCGTTCGTGCTCGGCGGGGGCGGGGTGCGCGGCGCCGTCGAGGTGGGCATGATCCGCGCGCTGCTGGAGGAGGGGATCGCACCGGACCTGGTGGTGGGGACCTCCATCGGCGCGATCAACGGCGCGGTGCTGGCCGCCGACCCCTCGACGGCGGCGGTGGAGCGGCTGACCCGCACCTGGACCTCGGAGGAGGCCAACACGGTGTTCGGGGAGGCCGTGGGTCGTCAGCTGCACCGGATCGTGACGACCCGCACGCACCTGATCTCGCCCGAACCGCTGCGCCGCCTCCTGGTGAAGATGCTGGGCCCCGATCCCGCCTTCGAGGACCTGGCGGTACCGCTGCGCGTGGTGGCGGCCAGCATCGAGCGTGCGGCCGAGCACTGGTTCTCTGAGGGGCCGCTGATCGAGGCCGTGCTCGCCTCCTCCGCCGTCCCGGGGCTGCTGCCGCCCACCCGGATCGACGGCGAGCACTTCATGGACGGCGGGATCGTCAACTCCATCCCGATCGAGGCCGCCGTTCGGGCGGGTGCGCGCACGGTGTACGTGTTGCAGGTGGGGCGGGTGGAGGAACCGCTGTCGCCGCCGACCAACCCGGTGGAGACGGCGCGGGTGGCCTTCGAGATCGCGCGCCGCCACCGTTTCGCCCGGGACCTCGCGACGCTGCCGGAGGACGTCCGGCTGCACGTACTGCCCAGCGGGGGTTCGTTGGACGGCGACGACAAACCGTTGGCGTTCCGGCGGCTGGACACCGTACAGAGGCGGATCGACCGCGCCTACGAGGCCTCACGGGGGTACCTGGCCGGGGTCGACGCCTGACCCGCTCCCCTCGTCGGTCCTGACCTCGACCAGTTGCGCGTCCAGGGGGTCCCCGCCGAGCTCCACGCGGCGTAAGCGGAGGCCGGGGCGGACCGCGTCGTCGCGGGCGCGGACCGCGCGGGGTGGTTGGAGGAGGGACTTCGTCGCCGAGGCCAGCGCCCTGCCGCCCGATCGGCCCGGGACCGCTGGGCACGCTGTCACCGGCACGGGAGACGCGACCGGTCCGGCCACAGGACTGCCCGCGGTGCCATGACCCGACCGGGGCGGCCCCTGGGCCAGGGGGTGTCCTTTGGTTGGTTTCACCGGTAGCGGCGGAGCCGCCACCGGTGTGAGCGGCCATCTCCCCTGCTGTGCACCGCTACGCAAGCTCCGCAGTCTCACACAGCGGGGCCCGGCCATCCCTCGCGGGCCGCTGGAGCGAGGCTGCCCCTACTGTGCGCTGCCACGCAGGCTCCGCGGTGTCGCGCAGCGGGGTCTGCCCCGGGGTTGGCTTCTGAGCTTCCTCGGCGCGGCGAGAGGCAGCCTGGTGGAAACACGAGGAGACCGCGCCGCAGGCGTCCCTTGAGGGCGGTGGAGGGTGACGAAGAGGGAAAGCACCGCGCCGCAGGCATCCCTTGAGGGCGGTGGAGGGCGACGAAGAGGGAAAGCACCGCGCCACAGGCATCCCTTGAGGGCGGTGGAGGGCGACGAAGAGGGAAAGCACCGCGCCACAGGCATCCCTTGAGGGCGGTGGAGGGCGACGAAGAGGGCAGGCACCGCGCCACAGGCATCCCTTGAGGGCGGTGGAGGGCGACGAAGAGGGCAGGCACCGCGCCGCAGGCGTCCGTTGAGGGTGGTGGAGGGTGACGGGTGGGAGGAGGGAGCCAAACCACGACCTAGGGCTTCACGTTCAGGGCGTACACACCCTCGGTGGTGGCCAGGACCACCACCCGGTCCGGTGCGGCGACCAGGTCCTCCAGGTCGCCCGGCCAGGTCTCGGGGATCTCCACGACCGGCTGTCCCGGGCGGTCCAGGTACCGGACGCGCAGCCGGTCCAGGTACCAGGAGCCCAGACCGCCGGGGCGGGCGTCCTCCTCCTGGTATACGGCGACCGCCTCGCCCTCCCACTCGGCCAGGGACACCAGTGTGCGCGGCCCGCCGAGCTCGGCGACCAGTTCGAGGTCGGGCAGCGAGTGGACCCTTCCGGCCACCGCCAGCAGGGATCGTCCGCCCACCCGGGCCGCCACCGTCTCGGAGTCGGCGTGGCTCTCCACCTCGCCGAGGTACTCGCCGTCCTCCAACCGGTACACGCGCTCGCGGGGGTGTTCGTAGTCGGCGAGGATGACCGGGTCGAAGCCCGGGTCCTGACCGGGGGCGACCAGGAAGTCACCGGCGAAGGACATCCGCTCCCCCCGGGCCTCGTGGCCGGGCCGGGAGTCGGCGAGGTCGGGCACGGTCTCCCCTGTAAAGGGGTCCACCGCCCACCACCGGGTGCCGCCGTCACCGTCCTCACCGAAGAGGAGCACCACCGCCTCCTTGTCCAGGACGCGCAGGGCCACGTCGTCTGGCCACAGCTCACCCGGCTCGGCGAGGTCGGTCTCCAGCAGCGGCGTGCCGGTGCTCGGGTCGCGCACCGTCACCGAGCGCCGGGAGGCCTGGACCAGGACCGTGCCGGGCCACTGCTGCCCGTCGGGCGCCCGCGCCAGGTTGACCGGTCCCTGCGCCTCGAAGGCGGTGCCCAGGGGGCGCAGGGAGCGGGTGTCGAAGGCCCGGGCCTCGTACCGCGACTTCCTGGGGTCGGGGTTGGGGTCGACGTCGCCGTGAACGAGGACCGTCCGCTCCGCCAGGAACAGGCGGGGAAACCTCAGCCCCCTGCGCCACAGCCGTTCCGCGCGCACGCGTGAACCTCCCCCAGTTCTGTCTTACGTATCCGCTCGCCACAAAAACCGTAGCGGGTGCCAGATCGGACCGCTCCCTGATCGGGAAGGCCGTCGGTGGATCAGACTGATGGTTCCATACCCGCCCCGTTGAATATCCGGACAGGGCGGGCATGCCACATTCCCGCCCACGATCGGAGCGAGGCTACGGACAGCCGAAATCCTCCGGCCACCGCCGCTACACAGGCCCACCGGTGACCGAATTCCGGGCCGGACACGGCGCACGGGCCGCCTTCCTCCGGGGAAGACGGCCCGTGCGCCGGTTCGGGCCTCGGGAACGCTGCGGTCAGCGCGGCAGGCGCTCGGCCAACCAGGCCTCGACGTCGGCGGAGGACCTCGGCAGGCCGGCCGACATCACGGTGCGGCCCTCCTCGGTGACCAGGACGTCGTCCTCGATGCGCACGCCGATGCCGCGCAGCTCCTCGGGGACGGTGAGGTCGTCGGGCTGGAAGTACAGGCCCGGCTCCACGGTGAGCACCATGCCCGGCTTCAGTTCGCCGTACAGGTGGGTCTCCTGACGGGACACGGCGCAGTCGTGCACGTCCATGCCGAGCATGTGGCCGGTGCCGTGCAGCGTGTACCGGCGCTGGAGGCCCAGCTCGAGAACGCGGTCGACCGGACCCTCCAGCAGGCCCCACTCCACCAGGCCCTCGGCCAGCGCGCGCTGGGAGGCCTCGTGGAAGGCGGTGAAGGGCTGGCCCGGGGCCACGGCGGCGATCCCGGCCTCCTGCGCCTCGTAGACCAGGTCGTAGACCTTGCGCTGGAGGTCGGTGAAGGTCCCCGAGACCGGCATGGTGCGGGTGACGTCGGCGGTGTAGAGGGTGGTGGTCTCCACACCGGCGTCAAGGAGCAGCAGGTCGCCCTCGCGGACCGGGCCGTCGTTGCGGGTCCAGTGCAGGGTGGTGGCGTTGGCGCCGGAGGCAGCGATGGTGCCGTAACCGACGTCGTTGCCCTCCACCCGGGCCCGCAGGAAGAAGGTGCCCTCCACGAAGCGCTCGGAGGTGTCCCTGGCCTGCGGGAGCGCCTTGGCGACGTCGCCGAAGCCGCGCGCGGTGGCGTCGACGGCCAGCTGGAGCTGGGCCACCTCCCACTCGTCCTTGACCAGGCGGTGGTCGGCCAGGGCGACGCCGAGGTCCTCGTCGAGCTGGGCGGACTTGGCGCGGGCCTCGTCGTCGGCGTCGGCGCGCAGCTCGTCCACGAGGGCGTCGATCTCGGCGTCGTGGCCGCGCACCACGCGCGTGGTGACGGAGGCGTCGCCGCGAAGCTCCGCGGGAAGGGTGCGCACGTCGGCGGTGGGCACGCCGAGCAGGTCGGAGGCCTCGCCGAGGCTGTTGCGGCGTCCGGTCCACAGCTCGCCGTAGCCGCCGAGCCAGAACTCGCCGTTGTCGCGGTTGGAACGCGGCTTGAGGTAGAGGACCACGTCGTGGCCGCCGTCGGCCTTCGGGGTGAGCACCAGGCAGTTGCCGTCGGTGGTGTCACCGGTCAGGTAGGCGTAGTTGGTGGCGGCGCGGAAGGGGTACTCGGTGTCGTTGGAGCGGGTCAGGAGCTGCCCGGAGGGGATGACCAGGCGGTCGCCGGGGAAGGCCGCGCTGAGCGTGGACCGGCGGCGGGCGGTGTGCTCGGCCTGCTCGATCGGCTCGAGGTCCCGCAGTTCGGTGTCGGCCCAGCCGGTGGTCATCCACGCCGCGAGCTCGTCGGAGACCGACTGCGCCTGGCCGTTCTTGCGCGGCCTGAACACGGGGGCGTCGACCTCGGCCTCGGGACGCTGCTGCTCGCTCACGTTGTGACTCTCCAGAGTTCGTCGAAAGGGTGCGGGGAGCGCGGACCGCTGGTGGCGGTCGCCCTGTCCTCATCGTACGGGGGCCTTCGTACCCCTGTCCGCACGCCGGACATAGCGCTCCCCATAACGTCGGGACCAGCGCCTGTGTGCCCGTGCGCCGCCGGTCAGACCCGGTCCGGGGTCAGATCGTGGGCGAAGGGGATGGCCTTCGGGTAGGGCAGGTCCTCGACGGTGGCCGGGTCCACCCAGCGGTAGCCGATCCGCTCGTACAGGGCGACCGCCTCGGGCTGGGAGGGCCCGGTGAAGAGGATGACCCGGGTGTAGCCGAGGTCACGCGCCGCACCCTCGAGCGCGCTCATGATCCGCCGTCCCAGTCCGCGCCTCCGGTGCCGGGCGCTGGTCCACACGCGCTTGAACTCGACGGTGTCGGCCTGGATCGCGCGGTCCCGGTGGTACGGCCGCAGCGCTCCCCCGGCCACGACCTCGCCGTCGAGTTCGGCCAGGACCAGGCAGCCGTGCGGGGCGACGAACTCGGTGACCGGGTACCGGCTGAGTTCGTTGGCCGCGCCCTCGGCGCCGTAGCGTTCGGTGTACTCCTCAAGGAGCCCGGCGAGCAGCCCGTCCACCCGGGGGTCGTCGTGGGCCACCCGCAGCATGCGCACGCCGTCGGTGTCGGCTCGTGTGGCCGCCTCGGTGTTGGTGTCGGTCATGGGTGGTTGGGCGTGCGGGGACCAGCCTCCGGCTGGGCGCGGGACGCCCGTCTCCTTCCTGGTCTGGGCCGCTTCGGGACCGGTTCGAGGTGGGGGGGGGAGCGGCGGGTGGTGGCGCGAGAGCCGGAGCACGGCCCCCGGATCACCCCGTTTGGGCCCGGTGGGCCCGTCCCGGCTAGTGTTCGACCATGTCAGTCAGCGAACGCACCCTACTGGGCCCCGGTCCGAGCAACCCCTACCCGGAGGCGACTCTGGGCCTGACCGCTCCGCTCCTCGGGCACCTGGACCCCGAGTTCATCACCCTGCTGGAACGCACCTGCGAGCGGCTGCGTTCCCTCTGGGGCACCGAGAACCCGCTCACACTCCCGCTCTCCGGTACCGGTTCCCTCGGCATGGAGACCGCCTTCGCCAACACCGTGCACTCCGGTGACGTCGTGGTGGTCGCGGTCAACGGCCTGTTCGGCGAGCGGATGTGCGAGGTCGCCGGGCGTTACGGCGCCGAGGTGGTCCGGGTGGACCACGAGTGGGGCCAGCCCGTGGACGTCCAGCGCGTCCTGGACGCCCACCCCGCCCCGAAGCTGGTGGCGGCCGTGCACGCGGAGACCTCCACCGGTGTGGTCAGTGACATCGGCGCGCTGGGCCGGGCCCTGCGCGAACGGTCCGACGACACCCTGCTGCTGGCCGACTGCGTCACCTCGCTGGGCGGAATGCCGATGGACCTCGACAGGTGGCGGGTGGACATCGCCTACTCCGGCACCCAGAAGTGCCTGGGCGTGGCGCCGGGGCTGGCGCCCTTCACCTTCTCCGAGCGCGCCTGGGAGCGCAGGGTGCAGGCCCCGCCCGTGTGGTACGTGGACCTCGGTCTGCTCGGCGCGTACGTGCGCGGCGGCCCTGGTGGGCGCGCCTACCACCACACCGCCCCGACCGCGATGGTCGCCTCCCTGGACGCGGCGCTGGCCCGGATCGTGGAGGAGGGCGTGGACTCCGTCGCCGCGCGCCACGAGGCGGCCGGCGCGCGCCTGCGCGAGGGCCTCCAGGAGATGGGTCTCGAACTGTTCGCCGCCGAGGGGCACCGGTTGTCCCAGCTGACCTCGGTGCGTGTTCCCGAGGGCGTGGACTCGGGCAAGGTGCGCGAGCGACTGCTGCGCGACTACGGCCTGGAGATCGGCGCCGGTGTGGGCCCGTACGCGGCGACGGTCTGGCGGATCGGCCTCATGGGCCACAACGCGCGACTGGACCGCGCCGAGCTGGTCCTCGGCGCTCTGAGGCGCGTCCTGGAGCGCTGACACCGGGGTGCGGGTCCGGCGCGGGGCCGGGCGCGATCGGCGTCGGACTACTCGGCGTTGGGCCCGTACCTGTTGTCGTGGTCGCGCGGGTCGTCCGGGTCGGAGATGCTGCCCAGGGTCATCGCGATCGGTGGCAGCACCATGGCCACCAGGCACATCCCCACCGCCCACCCCGTGCCGAGCAGGTAGTAGGCGGGGGTGGCGCCGACGAAGAGCACCAGGCACGTCCCCATGACGAGCGCGTACCGGACTTTCCTTCGTTTGACCATGTCACCTCCGGTGTCCCGTTGGTGAGGCCGCCCCTGGGACCCACGTTAGTCCGTGGGGTCGGCGCGGTCGAGGTCCGGCTCCGTTCGTGGAGGGCCCGGGCGTGCGGGGACGAGGGCACGGCGCGGGGACGCGCGAGACGCAACCCGTCCTCCACGCGGTATCCGGCCGCGAGGAGCCGTCGCCTGGCCTCGTCCGCGCTGCGCACGGTGGCTTCGTCGAAGAGCAGGTCGTAGTAGCGCTCGGGCACCCGGTTGAGCCCCGAGCGCAGCGCCCGCAGGCTCACGGTGGCCGCTGCCCCCGCCCCGGGCACCTCCGGGAGCGTCCCGTAGGCCCTGCGTGCCCACGGGGGCAGCGTGGCGTAGGACAGCGCGCCGATCGGGAACCAGAGCGGTTTGAGCGGTGTGAGCCAGGCGAGTCGGTCGGGAATCCTGGGCCAGAGCAGGAAGCGCACCGCCTGGCGGGCTTCGGGAGTCACGCGCAGGCTGGGCCGGACGGCGGCCAGGTAGCGGCGCATGTCGGCGACGTCACGGGGAACGTCGCCGGGTGACAGTCCGACGTGGGTGGCGGTGTGCGCCTGCTCGTCGAGGTAGCGGTCGAGGTCGGCAGCGCTCAGTTCCACCCCGGCACGGTGGCAGGTCTCCAGGTACGAGGTGACCTCGGCGCAGTGCACCCACACGAGCAGGTCGTGCCGGTCGACCCGGTGGAGCCGGCCGCTGGCGGGGTCGGTGAAGCTCAGCGCGCGGTGGACGCGGCGGACGTGTCGGCCGAGTGCGTCGGCCTCGGTCAGACTGCCATAGGTGGTGACCGCCACGAAGTGGGCGGTGCGCAGCAGGCGCCCGGTGGGGTCGGAGCGGAAGTCGGAGCGCTGCCAGACCCCCTGCATGGCGATCGGGTGCAGCGCCTGGAGCATGAGGGCGCGCACACCCGCCACCCACATGGAGCGGTCCAGGTGCACCCTCCAGGTGACGCTCTCGGGAGCGGCGACCGTGGGCCTCATCGTGCCTCCTGGGGGTCCGGGGTGTTCCCCCTCGCCGTCCCCGATCGTTCCCCCTCTCCCGGCACGGGCAAACCCAGGCCTGACCCGGGATTGGTCGAACCGGGGGCAGGGAGGGGAGGAGGGTGGAGGGAGAGACACCCGTGAGTCGAGCGTGTCTTTCGAGTTCCCAGCGGAAAGGGGTCCGCACCATGTCTGTCAACACCAGCAGCACCGGATTCGACATCGAGGTCTTCCGGCGGGCCATCGAGGAGGGTGACACCGAGACGCTCGCCCGCCAGTTCACGCAGGACGCGGACATGGAGACCGTGGACCGCCGCACCCCGCCGAGCGCTCCCACCGTCCTCCACGGCCGTGAGTCGATCGAGGACCAGCTCCGGCAGGTGTACTCGATGGACCTGGAGCACGAGGTCCTGGAGTGCGTCACCGACGGCGACCACGCCGCCTACACGGAACGGTGCACGTACCCGGACGGGCTCACTGTCAAGAGCATCTCCATGCTGGACCTGGTCGACGGCAGGATCGTCCACCAGTCCATGGTGCAGGCCTGGGACGAGGAGTCCCCGGGCGCCGTGCGGATCGGTGACTTCGACGCCTCCGACGACCGCATGGAGTTCGACCACGGGCACGTGGAGTCCATGCGCCTGGGCGGCCTGGTACTGAACCGCCTCACCCTCGAGCCGGGGTGGCGCTGGAGCGAGCACATGGGGCCCGAGGCGGGCACGGACCTGTGCATGGCCACCCACTCGCTCACGCTCCTCCAGGGAACCATGGGGTTCCGCACCTCCGACGGCGCCGAGCGCGAACTGCGCGCGGGCCAGGTGGCGTTCGTTCCGCCCGGTCACGACGCCTGGGTCATCGGCGACGAGTCGGCCGTGGTCGTGGACCGCTCCATGGACGGCTGAGTGTCCGCCGCGCCCGGGTCAGTCGGCCTGGGCACGGAGGAACGCCAGTACCGCCTGGACGCGGCGGTGGGTGTCGTCGTCGGGCGGCAGGTCGAGTTTGGCCAGGATGTTGCCGACGTGCTTGCCCACCGCCGCGTCGCTGACCACCAGCTTGCGGGCGATGGCCCCGTTCGAGTGCCCCTCGGCCATCAGCTCCAGCACCTGCCGTTCGCGGGCGGTGAGTCGTTCGAGGGGGTCGGAGCTGCGGCGCAGCAGCTGCCGGACGACCTCGGGGTCCACGAAGGTGGCGCCCTCCACGACCCTTCGCAGGACCGAGGCGAACTCGCGGACGTCGCCCACCCGCTGTTTGAGCAGGTATCCCACGCCCTTGCCGTCGCCCGAGTCGAGCAGGTCGGTGGCGTAGCTGAGTTCCACGTACTGGCTGAGCGCCACCACCGCCAGCCCGGGGTCCTCTCGGCGCAGGCGCACGGCGGCGCGCAGCCCCTCGTCAGTGAAGTCGGGGGGCATCCGGATGTCGGTGACCACCAGGCCGGGGCGGTGCTCGGTCACCGCCTCGACGAGGGCGTCGCCGTCCTCGACGGCGGCGACCACCGGGAAGCCGAAGCGCTCCAGCACGCCCACCAGGCCCTCACGCAGCAGCACTCCGTCCTCCGCGAGCACGGTCGGTACGGGGGTCACGGAGTCGGGTTCGCGGGGATCGGTCCGCACGGCAGCTCCACTCGGATTCGGGTCGGCCCGCCTTCGGGGCTCGCGAGTCTCATTGTCCCGCCCATCACCGCGACCCGGTCACGGAGCCCGGTGAGTCCGCTGCCGCGGTCGGCGTCGGCACCGCCGACCCCGTCGTCGGTGACCTCCACGGAGAGGACGGCGGTTCCGTCGTCCTGCGGCGCGCCCGGGGCCCCTGGTGTTGCGGACCTGGGGTGTCCGGAGGCCAGGTGGGCACGCACGGTCACGGCGTCGGCTTGGGCGTGCTTGTAGACGTTGGTGAGAGCCTCGGCGACCACGAAGTAGGCGGTCCCCTCCACGTGCGCGGGCAGGCGGTGCGGGATCGCGGTCTCCACGGTGACGGGTGCCGGGCAGTGGTCGGCCAGCTCCTGGAGGGCGTCGCGCAGTCCGCGGTCGGTGAGCACGCGCGGGTGGATGCCGCGCACCAGTTCACGGATCTCGGTGATGAGGTCGTCCGCCTTGACCTGGGCCGCGGCCACTCGGAGGTCGGCGGGTGAGCCCTCGTCCAGGTCCACGCGGGCCATGCCCAGGTCCATGCTGAGGGCCACGAGTCGCTGTTGGGCACCGTCGTGCAGGTCGCGTTCGATCCGGCGGCGCTCGTACTCGAAGGCGTTCACGAGCCGGGCGCGGGACTCGGTGACCTGGTCGAGTTCGGCTCGCAGTTCCTCCTTGGGCGGTCCGACCAGGAGGGCGCGGGCGATGACCCCGTGGCCGTAGGAGATGAGCCCGCAGGCGTAGAAGAGCAGGGCCGCCGTGAGTGGGGCGGCCAGGGCGTAGGGCAGCGCCTCGGCCGGGGTGGTGAGGGTGGTCCAGCCCAGGGCGATCGGGCCCTCGTTCTCGTCGCGCAGCAGGACGGGTCCCGCCGCAAGGATCGCCGTGGCCACCGTCAGCGAGACGGTCACCAGCAGGCAGAGGCCGAGGATCGGGAACATGACCGCGGCGTAGGCGACCTCCCGCCACGTGGCGGCCTCGGAGTAGCGGGTGCGCACCCAGCCCCACAGGCCGGGCGGCGGGGGCCGGTGTCCGCTGCGGTTCTCCTCCGGCATCACCAGGTACAGGCGTCGGCGTTCCAGGGCGCCCAGGGGGATGGCCACCAGTGGGGCGAAGCAGAGCACCATGAGGAGCCCGAACAGGAACCACGACGTCAACGAGCCCGCGTCGTCACCGTTTCCCAGCCGCGCCACGAACACCGCCCAGGGCGCGTACACGGGCGACGCCACGACGACCAGGGTGCCCCCGACGGCCAGGGTCGTCAGCTGGTAGGCCAGGGACCGCCACGGCCAGGCCGAGAGCAGGTACCGGGGGCTGGCGAGCGACTGGAGCAGCGTGCTCGGCCCTGTGCGGCGAACGTTCGGGGAGATCATGCCTCCACGCTAGGGCGCGGCTCGGGGCGGGGACATCCGCCGGACCCACCGTTTCGGGGTAGGGACGGCACTACCGGTGAACTGGGGCTGGACCGACGCGCGACCGCCCTGCTCCGGGGCGATAGGGTGGGACGACGTGAGCGCGAAACCTGTGATCCCCGATGTCCTGGCTGCCCGCTACGCGTCCGCGGAGCTGACCCGGCTGTGGTCCCCTGAGTACAAAGTGGTCGCCGAGAGGCGACTGTGGCTGGCCGTTCTGCGCGCCCAGGCGCGTCTGGGCGTGGACGTTCCGGCCGGTGTGGTGGAGGACTACGAGAAGGTCCTCGAACAGGTCGACCTGGCCTCCATCGCCGAGCGCGAGCGAGTCACCCGGCACGACGTGAAGGCCCGGATCGAGGAGTTCAACGCCCTCGCCGGTCACGAGCACGTCCACAAGGGCATGACCTCTCGTGACCTCACCGAGAACGTCGAGCAGCTCCAGGTCCGCGACAGCCTGCTCCTGGTGCGCGACCGCGTGGTGGCGCTGCTGGCCCGGCTCGGTCGGCTCTCCGCCGAGTACGGCGAGACCGTCATGGCGGGCCGTTCCCACAACGTGGCCGCTCAGGCCACCACGCTGGGCAAGCGGTTCGCGTCGATCGCCGACGAGGTGCTGGTGGCCCTGGGGCGCCTGGACGAGCTGATCGCCCGGTACCCGCTGCGCGGGATCAAGGGCCCGGTGGGCACCGCCCAGGACATGCTGGACCTGCTCGGCGGTGACCGTGCGGCGCTGGACACGCTGGAGGACGAGGTCGCCGCCCACCTGGGCTTCGAGCACCGGTTCACGAGCGTGGGCCAGGTGTATCCGCGTTCGCTGGACTTCGAGGTGCTGACCTCGCTGGTGCAGCTCGCCGCGGGCCCGTCCTCCCTGGCGAAGACGATCCGTCTGATGGCCGGGCACGAGCTGGTCACCGAGGGGTTCGCCGAGGGCCAGGTGGGCTCGTCCGCGATGCCGCACAAGATGAACACGCGCTCGTGCGAGCGGGTCAACGGCCTCACCGTGATCCTGCGCGGGTACGCGTCGATGACCGGTGAGCTGGCGGGCGACCAGTGGAACGAGGGCGACGTGTCGTGCTCGGTGGTGCGCCGGGTGGCGCTGCCTGACGCCTTCTTCGCCTTCGACGGGCTGGTCGAGACGATGCTGACGGTCCTGGACGAGTTCGGTGCCTTCCCCGCCGTGGTCTCCGCCGAGCTGGACCGCTACCTGCCGTTCCTGGCCACCACCAAGATGCTGATGGCGGCCGTGCGCGCCGGGGTGGGCCGGGAGACCGCGCACGAGCTCATCAAGGAGCACGCGGTGGGCTCCGCGCTGGCCATGCGCCAGGAGGGCGTGGGCAACCAGCTGCTGGACCGGTTGGCCGCCGACGAGCGCTTCCCGTTGGACCGCGCCGCACTGGACGCGCTGCTGGCCGACCGGATCACCTTCACGGGTGCGGCCGCCGACCAGGTGGCGACCGTGGTGGCGCGGATCGAGGAGATCACCGCCGCCCGTCCGGACGCCGCCGCCTACGCGCCCGGGTCGATCCTGTAGGTACGTGCGACGAAGGGCCCGGAGTGCCTGGTCGGATTCTGGTGGTCGTCGCAAACACCGATGACCAGCTGCTCGCTTGGAGCAGCTTGGCGAGGCGCTCGGCTGGGGTATCCCAGCCGAGCGTTTTGCGTCGGCGCCCGTTGAGCTGGACCACCCCTCCAGGTGTCCGAGTGAGTGCGCGGACAGATCGGTGCCCTTGGGGAAGTACTGCCTGAGTGGCCCGTTGGTGCCCGCGCCACCCCTCAGGCGGGCTCGGGGGGCGCCTCCACCGCGGGGAGTTCGGCGGTCAGTCGCCAGCCGCCACCGGGGGTCCCCTCCGAGGTGAGTCGGCCGCCCAGGGCGTCCACCCGTTCCCGGAGCCCAGCCAATCCGTACCCGCTCTCGGGCGGCGGCACCAGGTCGCTCGGCGGTTCCGCGTTGGCGACCTCCACGGTCAGGGTCTCCCCGCCCAGCCGGACCGACACGGTCACGTCGGCCCCCGCCGCGTGCTTGGCGGCGTTGGTCACCCCCTCCTTGACCACCTGGAAGGCGGTGCGCTGGACCGGCAGCGGGAGGTCGCCCGCCCCGGGGAGCCCGTCCCGGAGTTCGACGGTCATCCCCGCCTCACGCCACTCGTCGAGCAGCTCCCGCACCCGTTCAAGGGTGGGCTGCGGCTGGTCGGGCGCGGGGCCCGAGGGCAGTTGGCGGAGCACCCCGAGGATGTCGCGCAGCTCTCCGAGTGCCTGGCGTCCCGTCCCTCGAATGAGCCCCGCGGTCTCCAGGGCCTTCGGATCGCTGGTGGAGACCTCCAGCCCTCCGGCGTGCAGGACGATCAGGCTGACCCGGTGGGCGACCACGTCGTGCATCTCCCGCGCGATGCGGTTGCGTTCGGCGCTCACCGCCCGTTCGGCGAGCAGGTGCCGTTCCCGGTCGAGCCGTTCGGCCCGCTCGGTGAGCCCATCCACGAGCTGGCGACGGGTGCCCACGTACAGTCCCAGGGCCAGGAGCAGCAGCACGGCCATCACGCCCATGAACACGAACTGGGCTTCGTCCTGGTAGACGACGACCACCGCCGCCGCGAAACACAGCGACCAGGCGACCGGGGAGAGCGGGCTCCGGGCGAAGGCCGCGTAGGAGTAGACGGCCACGAGGGCGGGGACGACGTTGCCGAACCCCAGGAGTAGCAGGAGGGCCAGCACCAGCAACCAGAGTGGGTGGGTACGCCGGACCAGCATCGCCGCCGACGCGCACAGCGCGGGCAGGGCGACGTACAGCAGCCCCGGAAGCTCAGGGCCGTACAGCTCGGACTGGGTCTCGAGGAGAGTCCCCGTCCAGGCTCCGGCCAGGCCCCAGCCGTCCAGGGCCTGGATCTGGAACTGGACGGTGAAGAGCAGGGTGCCCAGAGCGTAGAGCCAGTCGGCGGCGGTCCCGCGCCACTCGCGTCGACTGAGGGGGTCCAGGCCGCGCCATCGGGCGAGGCAGCGGCTGGGAAGAGGGATCCGGGTGCGCATGAGGGCTGAGTTTAGGGCGCCCGTGCCGTGTCCGGGGCGCCGTCACCCGGCCGAGCGCTCGACCCCCCACCAAAGTCGGTGGCCGAACCGACCAAGGACACACCGCGACGGCCTCCACCCGGTACTTCGGAGACCCGTCGGATCATCCGCCAGGGGCATGCCCGGAGGGGGTGGCCGTACGTAGCATTGCGGCGACTCCGAGACACCGGGGCGCCACGTGCTCCGGTCAGCTCTCTCGGACGCGTCCCCGATCCCACGAGTGGAGACCCCCATGCCCCTTGCACGCGGTACGGCCCTGACCGCCCTGTCGGGACTGATGCTCACGACCGGAGCCGTCCCGGCCGGTGCGGTGCCCGCCCCGGAACCGGACTGGCGGCTCTGCTCGGAGGTGGCCGCCGGTTGGGACGAGGACGACGAACGCACGCTGTGCGGGACCGTGACCGTGCCCCTCGACCACGACGACCCCGGCGGTCGCACCATCGAGATCGCCCTGACCCGGGTGCCCGCCGCCGAGGACAACACCTACCCGGTGCTGTTCAACCCCGGAGGGCCGGGGCATCAGGGCGTGACCATGCCCGGACGCATCCTCGACAGTGAGGCGCGGGACCTGGGGCTACGGCACGACCTCATCGGGTTCGATCCGCGCGGTATCGGCCACAGCGCGGCCCTGGAGTGCGAGGACGACTACGTCGCGCCCGATCCCTCGCCCGACCTGAGCGCGGAGGAGCGGGCGCGCGGAGTCGCCGAGGAGCACGCCCGGATCAACGCGGAGTGTCACGCCAACGACCCGGAGCTGGTCGACTCCCTGACCGTGGAGAACGTGGCCCGTGACATGGAACTGGTCCGCCAGGCACTGGGCGCGGAGACCATCGGCTACTACGGGGTCTCGTGGGGGTCCCTGCTCGGCGTGACCTACCGTTCCCTGTTCGACGACCGGGTGGAGGCCATGCTCCTGGACTCGGTGGTGTCCCCGGACACCAGCGTGTCCCGACTGGAGGAGGGCCAGGCGGAGGCGGGCGAGGAGGTCTTCCACCGGTTCACCGACTGGATGGCCGAGCACGACGACGTCTACGGTCTGGGTACGGAGGGCGGGCCGGTACGGACGCGGGTGCTGGATCTGCGTGACGAACTGGCGGAGGAGCCGCGCACCACACCCGACGGAACGGTGGTGGACGGCGACGCGGTGACGGCGCTGCTGTCCACACCGGAGCGCGAGTGGCCCGACAACGCGACCGCCCTGGTGGCCCTGCTGGACGGGGGCGTCCCCGAACTGGGGCAGCCCCACGCCGAGGGGTTCGGTTGGGACACCGAGACCGACGGCGGTACCTTCTTCGCCCAGATGGCGCTGCTGTGCAACGACTCCGAGAGCCCGCGTGACTTCGACCAGGTGTGGCAGCACCGGACCGAACGGGCCGAGCGTCTGCCCGCCATGGGCACCCTGGGCTTCTACGAGCACCTGTGCGTGGGCTGGCCCTCGGCGGGCCTGGCGCCGGAGCTGAGCCCGGGTGAGAGCCCGCTCCAGCTGGTGGGGCACACCCGCGAGATGGTCACTCCCCACCGTTGGGCCCTGGACATGAGTGAGGTCGTCGGCGGGCGGGTCCTGAGCGTGGAGGACGACGGCCACGGCACGCTGTCCAACCTGCCCTGCGCCGAGACGGCGGTGGAGTTCTTCGAGACCCGTGAGGCGGTCACGGAGACCTGCCCGGGTACGACTCCGCCCACTCCCCGGGGCTGAGCGAGCGGCCCCGTGTGCCCTCCCGTCACTCGGGAGGGCACACCACTGCGGGTCCGCCTGGTCGCGGTCAGCCGGGGTCGCGGGTCAGCCGGGGTCGCGGGTCAGCCGGGGTCGAGGTCGCCCAGCGCCCGTTCCCAGCGGCGGCGCCTGTCGTCGACGGGCAGTTCCCACCAGGGTGTGCCCCTTTCCCCCAGGCCCTCCTTGGCGCGCCCCACCTTCGCCCGAGCCTCCCTCTCCGCCTCCGCGTCACCCGCCCGCAGCGCGGAGGCCACCTCTCGGCGCGCGGCCATCAGGTGATCGACCAGGCGCTGGCGCACCGGCGCGGGGAGCTCCGGGTCACTGGCCCGCCACTTTCGTCCCCGGACCACGACATAGCGACCGTCTGGAGTGGGTTCGGCGTCCGACATGACCGGGAGCCTGCCCTGGTCCCGTCTCCGCCACACCGGACGGCCCCGGCTGCGGGGCGGCGAGGCACCAGCGGCTTATGACGCAGTTCACTCTGGTTTACACTGGGTCTGAAAGTTAACGCATATTACGGTTGGAGGCGTCGGCGCCCTCGAACCCCCGGAGCTACCCATGATCGACGCCACCTCGTTCGGCACCGCCCTGACCACGCTGGCGGTCATCGTGACGCTGGTGATCGCCTTCGGCCTGGCCATCCTGTCCGACATGGCCATGCGCCGACGTGAGGACCGCGCCGCCTCGGCCCAGCGCGCCACCGAGGACTGACACGGCGCCGAGCCGAACCACGGGGCGCGCTGGAGGGGCGGCGCCCTTCCTGACCAGCCGCCCCTGGCGCCCGTGTGGACGGCTTCGACCCGTGCTGCCCTGTCGGGCACGGCCGCGCTCGCTCCCGTACTGCCGTGAGCGCGCGGCGAAACCGGGCCGCTCCCACGCTTGGGCGATCGCCGTGGAAGCCGGGATCTTCGCCCGCTCGACGCCCCCGGGCCCGTCGTGCCTGGCGACCGCGCTGTGAGCGCTCTCCGCCTCTCTCGATGGTCCGCACCCACTCCCCACGCCCCGTTATGGTGGCATTCGCCGCATGGTGCGGCACGGTGATCGGCGCCCGCTCCGCCCTCACGGATCCTGAGACGGAGCCCGTATGACCCATCCCCCATCCGTACCCGGGGCTGTCCCGGGGCGGAGGAGACTCTCCCCGTTGGCCAGGATCGGCCTGGGGTGCGGCGGCTGCGCGACCCTGGCCTTCCTCGGCTTCGTCGCGCTCATCGTCCTCGCGCTGATCCTGCCGCCGACGGCCGAGGAACCCGCGTCCGCTTCCCCCGCGGAGGAGACCGTCCTCGAACTGGTGGGGCTCGACCTGCCGGACGCCGAGGAACAGCTGGACGAGGCCGGTCTGGACCTCGACGACCTGGTTCTGGGAGCGCTCTCCGAGGACGCGCCGTGGACCCGCTCGGCGATGGTCGTGTGCGACCAGGAACTCACCGAGGACACCGCGGCGCTGACCGTGGTTCCCGAGGGGGTGGACTGCCCAGAGGACGACACCACCGAGGAATGGCCCACGCTCCCCGACCTCACCGACGGGCAGGTCGGCGAGGCCCGGGAGTGGATCGAGGGCGCGGGCCTGGCCATGGTGGTCGGGAGCGCCTTCGGGGACGTGGACGCCCCGGAGGCGGCGGACGCCGACGGGCACACCGTCTGCGGACAGGAGCCCGAGGAGAAGGGCGCCACCGCGCCGTTCTCCGACACCCTCGAGGTGGAGCTCTTCGTGGTCTCCGCCGACCTCGACTGCCCCGGGGAGATCGGCGACCCCAGCCCCACGCCGGAACCGGAGCCCGAACCTGAGCCCGAGCCCGAACCCGCACCAGCTCCGGAGCCCGCACCGGCGCCCGCGCCCGCACCAGCGCCCGATCCGGAGCCCGCGCCGGAACCGGCCCCGGTCCAGGGCGTGCATCCCGGCGCCTTCTGCTCGCAGCACTGGCAGTTCGGCCGCACCAACAACGGCACGCTCATGCAGTGCACGACCACGGCGGAGGACTCGCGCTACCGCTGGCGCGCCGCCTGAGGACTGCGTGTGGGGTCAGGTGAGAGGCTTTCCCGCGTCAGCCTCTCACTTGGGCCCCACCCCGCTCCGGTGTGGCTAGGGTGACCACGCGTCCGACGCTCCTCGACGGTCGTGTCCGCCCCTGAAACAGCCCCAAGGTTGGAGTCCCCGTGCGTTACGCAGGTCCGATCCCGCACCGTGTGGTCCGTCCCTTCAATCAGTGCGTGACGGCGCTGCGTGCCTCACCCCGCTGGGGCCGGCCGCTGCGCCGACACCTGACGGTGGTCACCTACACGGGGCGGCGGTCCGGGCGCGAGTTCTCCACCCCGGTGGCCTATCGGCTCAGCGGATCGACGGTGACCATCCCCGTCGCCATCCCCGAACGCAAGAAGTGGTGGCGCAACTTCACGGGTGAGGGCGGACCCCTGTCCCTGGAGTTGCCCGAAGGGGTGCGGTCCGGGCACGCGGTGGCCAGTACGAACCAGCGGGGCCGGGTCGCCGTCACCGTGCGTCTGGACGACTGAGCCGGGCTCAACCCACGGCGGTCAAGCGAGTGAACAGGGCGGGGTCCACGTTGCCGCCCGAGACCACCGCGACCGTGGCCTCCGGCCGCCCCGGCACCGTCTCCACCTTTCCCGCCAGGACCGCCGCCGTGGCCAGGGCGCCGCTGGGTTCGGCGACCAGCCGGGCCCCGTGGGCGAGGGCGGACACCGCTCCGGCGATCTCGTCCTCGGAGACGGTGACGATCTCGTCCAACCGGGCCGCCAGGTGCGCGAAGGTGCGTTCGGACAGGCCGACGCGCACCCCGTCGGCCATGGTCCGGTGGGTGCGCTCCGGTTCCCAGGCGACCAGACGTCCCTCGCGCAGGCTCTCCGCGGCGTCGGCTGCCAACTCGGGTTCGACGCCCACCACGCGCACCCGGCGGGGGTGCACCGTCCAGGCCGCCGTGGTCACCCCGGACGCCAGCCCTCCCCCACCCACCGGCACCACGATGGTGGTGACCTCGGGTGACTGTTCCAGGATCTCCAGGCCCACGGTTCCCTGCCCGGCGATCACCCGGGGATCGTCGAAGGGCGGGACCAGCGCGAGGAGTTCACGGTCGCGGAGCTCGGTGGCGGCGGCCAGGCGTTCAGCGGGCGGCACCGTCACCACGCGCGCACCGTATCCGCGTATGCGGTCCACCTTGACCTGCGGGGAGCCCTCCGGCACCACGACGGTGCAGGGCACCCGCTGCCGGGCGGCCGCGAGCGCCAGCGCGAGACCGTGGTTGCCCGAGGAGTGCGTGACCACCCCGTGTGCACGCTGGACCGGGGTGAGCTGGGCGACGGCGTTGGTGGCGCCCCGCAGTTTGAAGGCGCCGGTGGGTTGCAGGCTCTCCGGTTTGAGGAGGAGGTCGGTCCCGTGCGGCCCCGCGGTGAGGGGTGTGCGCACCACGTGTCCCTCAACCCGGGCGGCGGCTGCGCGGACGTCGTCGGCGGTGACCAGTTCCATCCGGTGGATATGCCCGCGTCCACCACCCGCACACGGGATACTCGTTGGTGATGCGTACCGAATACACCCCCGTCGCCCTGCCCGGCCGGGACTTCTACAAGCTGATGTCGTCCGTGGTCCTGCCGCGCCCGATCGCGTGGGTCTCCACCACCTCCGAGTCCGGTGTGGACAACCTCGCGCCGCACTCCTTCTTCACGATCTCCTGCACGGAACCGCCGATCGTGCAGTTCACCTCGGTGGGCCGCAAGGACTCCCTGCGCAACGCCGAGGCCACCGGGGAGTTCGTGGTCAACCTGGCCACCGAACCGCTCCAGGAGCAGATCAACGCGTCCGCGACGGACTACCCGCCGCACCTGAGCGAGTTCGACGAGCTGGGTATCGAGCGGGAGGCGAGCACCACGGTGCGGCCGCCCCGGGTGGCGGCGTCGCCGGTGGCGCTGGAGTGCTCCCTGCACTCGACCCTGCGCCTGGGTGACTCCACGGTGGTGTTCGGCCGGGTCCGGACCGTGGCCGTGGACGAGTCCGTCCTGGTGGACGGCCTCCCGGAGGTCACCCTGCTGCACCCGATGGCCCGGCTCGGGCGCAACGAGTGGTCCACCCTGGGTGAGGTGCGCGCCATCGACCGCATCCCCTACACACCCTGAACCACTGACCGCGCCGTCACCGAGCGCCCGACCGGCGAGGGAACGTCCGCGCCTCCGCCCGCGCCTGGGCCCCTCCTCTGGGAGAAGCGATCAGACGGTGAGATCGGCCTCGGGGGCGGGCAGGGTGGGCAGGAACGGAGCCACCCCGGCCGGGTCGCCGCCGGTCCAGTCCATGGCCGTGATCTGGCGGACGCTGCGCCGCCCGGTGACCGCCCGGGCCAGTTCGAAGGCGGTGCCGCTCAGGGTGAGGACCCCGCCCTCACCGAGCTCCCACTCCTGGCCGGTGTCGGTGGCGACCACTCGCAGGGCGGGACCCTCGGTGGGCCAGGCCTTCGCCAGTCCGCCGAGCGGGAAGTCCGCGAGCTGGTCGGCGTCCTCGGTCTGGGCCGCCAGTCCGAGGGCGCCCCGCAGATCGTTCTCGTGGTGCCACAGGTCGAGGGCGAGCAGACCGTAGCGCCTGCGCTTGTTGGTCCTCAGCAGCTCCAGCACGGCGGGGGCCTCCTTGCGCCACTGGGCGGCGACGGAGCCGATGTCCAGCTGGGCGCGGTCGGCGACCTGGCGCGCCGTGACCTCGTCACTGACCGGAGGCGTGACGTCGCCCCTCACCACGTCCGCGCCGAGCCCCGCCAGGTGGGCGTACACCTGCTGGACGGTCCAGTCCGGACAGGCGGGGACGACCCTGGCGAGCTGGTCCCGGTCAAGGGTGGCGGCCAGGTCGAGGAGTCGGTCCTGACAGTTCTGGTAGATGCGCGCGGAGTCCATCGGCCCAGGTTACCTAACACCGTTAGGGGCAAGAGGGCCGGTCCCGGAGATCGAGGCCCCGGGACCGGTTCCGACGTGTCACCGGTCAGGGCCGCTGACACTCCACGCCGGGCAGGATGTTGGCTCCCTCGAAGGTCGCGGTGAACCCGAAGGAGGTGGAGTCACCGGCGGCGAGCGTGCCGTTGTGTGCCACGTTGGAGGCCTCGAAGTGCGCGCCGTGGTTGACGAGCGAGGCGTTCCACACGTTGGTGATCTCCTGGCGGTTGGCGAACACCCAGTCCACCATCCACCCGGTCACGCCGTCCTCCCCCGCGGTGACCTCGACCTCCGCCTGGAAGCCGTCGCTCCACGCGTTGGTGACCCTGTACTCCGCCGTGCAGTAGTCCTGCGCGGGCGGGTTCGTGGGCTTGGGGTCGGGCGGGTTCGTGGGCTCGGGCTCCGTGGGGTCCGGACCCGGCCCCGGGTCGGTTCCCGGGTCGTCGCCGAAGACGACGTCGGAGCAGTTGTAGAAGGCCTCGGGGCTGTCAGAGCGCTCCCAGACCGAGTAGACGAGGTGGCGCCCCTCGCGGTCGGGGAGGTCCACGTCCCAGTAGTACTCGGCGCCCGCCTCGCCCCCGCTGCGCAGCGGGGGGTCGACGACCTCGTCGATCAGTTCCAGGTCGTCCCAGGTCAGAGGCGAGTTGGGGTTCCAGTCGTCCACCGTGACGTAGGTGAAGAAGGTCCCCGGGTGGGGTGCCCACGCGTTGTGGTGGAACTCCACCGTGGTGTTCGGCTCCAACTGGGTGGACGGCCAGTCGGTGCGGGCCGCGTTGAAGGCGGCGAACTGCTCGGTCGGACCGCACAGCTCTCCGTCGGCCACGAACTCCCGGTGCTGGCCGGCGGAGTTGCCGATCAGGTTGCCGAACCAGTTCCAGAAGGCGTAGTCGCCGCCCTCGGCGAGGGCGTCGGCACAGGCCGCGTTGACGGGCTGGAGGGCGCCCCCGGAACTGCCGCCGGTGGCGTCCTGGAAGCAGGCGTAGGTGCGTGAGGCGGGATAGGTGAAGGCCCCGTGGGCCTCGGCCGGTTCGGGCGCGGCGACGACGGCGTAGCCGATGGCCAGGCCTCCGAGCGCCACTGCGGCGATGGTCTGACGTGACCGCATAGGTCACTCCTCGTGTGTGCGTTGGGGGAACCCGGCCGCGCGGTGTACGCGGCCGGGGGCTTTCACGTACGTGCGCGCGGGCCGGACTGCTCCGCGCCGTACACGGGAGCCCGGACCGAGGTCTGGGCGATGCCGTCGGGGCCGTGGAAGATCCGTTCACCCCAGGGCGTCAGGGAGTCGACGTCGAAGTCCTCGACCATGTCCAGGTAGGCGACCTCGTCGCTGTTGCCGCTCCAGGACCAGCCGATGTACCCCAGGCCGAGCCGTTCGGCGTGGCGCATGATGGCGTCCTCGTCCGGGTCGCCGTCACTGTGGTCGAATCCGAACTCACCGACGACGAGGGGCAGACCGCGGTCGGTGAAGTACTCCAGGTAGTCGACGATCACCGACTCCTGTTCGTACACGCCGTACATGTGGATGGAGAACACGGTGTTGGCGTGGGGGTCGGAGTCGAACACGCCCTGGGCGCCGTCGCGCATGGTGTGCGTCCAGTCCTGACCCCAGTTCGGGGCGTCGACGACCAGCGTGTGGTCGAAGCCCGCCGCGCGCAGGCGCTGGATCGCCTCCGAGGTGGCGGAGGCCCAGGAGGCGTTGGTCGCCTCGTCGTTGCCGAAGGGCTCGTTGGCGATGTTGACCAGGACGTGGTCCTCCTCGCCGGCGACCGCGTCCTGGATCCGCAGCCAGTAGTCGACGGCCTGGTCCAGCGTGGCGGCCTCGGGTTCCTCCCCGTAGCCGGTGGTGTCGTGCACCTCCAACATGCAGATCAGACGGTTCTCCTTGCAGTCGGCGACGATCGCGGCGACGTCGCCGACATCGTTCTCCTGCCAGCGGTCACCGCTGCTGAGGACCACGCGGACAGTGTTGGCGCCCAGCGAGCCGATGTCGGCCAGGGCTCCGGTCTGGTGGGTGTACCAGGCGTGCGGGTGGCTGACCCCGCGGATGACGAAGTCGTTGCCCGCGGCGTCGACGAGGCGACCGTCACTGACTCGGAAACCGGTGTCGGCGTGGGCGGGGATCGTGTGGGCGAACAGCGCGGCCAGGAGTGCGAGGACCGCGGTGAGGGCGAGTGTCAGGCGTTGCTTCACGAGGCCTCCGTTCGGGGAGGGGCCCTGCCGGGCGCCCGCCGCCGGGGGGTGTGCGGCGGGCGCCCGATCCGGGAGGGCCTCCTACTGGACGGGCGGGTACGCGTTGGCCAGCAGCTCCTGGAACTGCTCGGAGAACCAGTGGCCGGAGACGGGCGCGTCGGCCAGCGCGCCGCTCATGTTGTGGCCGTTGCGCGGGTTCCCCTCATAGGTGGGGTCGCACATCCGGTCGAACCCCTTGCCCTCGTCGTTGGGGATCTCCGTGCTGGAGCCGTCCGACTCACCCGGGGGCTTCATCCACACGTAGGCGTCGATCCCCGGTTCGGGGGCGGTGGTGGGCCGCTCGCCCAGCCCGGCACCGGACTGGTTGCACCAGTTCCCGGACTGGATACGGCGGTCGAAGCGGCCGCCGTCGACGTAGGCGTCGACGTCGGTGGTCGGACCGGCGCTGACCGGCCGGTCGGAACCGCCCCAGCCGTTGCGGGAGGTGTCGATGAGCATGCCGATGCCCGAGTCGAACCCCTGGGAGACCAGCTCGGCGCGCAGGGCCTGGGCGAAGGAGAGCTCGTCGACGTAGTTGTTCCAGTCCACCCAGGTGGACTGGCGCACCGAGGTGCCGTTGATGGTCTGCCCGACCGCGAAGTGCTCCTCCTTCAGAGCCGAGTAGTTGGCGGTGTTGGCGATGAAGCCGTGCACGTCGTCGGGGGTGGCCCCGTTGGCGTTGGCGGCCTCGTGGAACAGGGCCGCGGAGGGCGCGAAGTTGTCCTCCCAGCCGATCCAGCCGTGGTGGCCGGCGTCCACGTAGTTGTAGACGTTGTCGATGGCCCCGAGCTGGGCCAGCGCGTAGCCGACGCCGTTGACGTAGTTGCCGTTGGCCAGCATGACGTCGCACTCGGGGGTGGAGGTGTCGCGCGGCGACACATTGGTAATCAGATTGGGCAGCGAGTCGATCTCGATCGTGGTGACGATCCGCAGGGAGGTGTCCTCGTAGTCGCGCAGGATGTCCGCGATCGGGTCGACGTACTCCGACTCGTAGCGGTCGATCTCGTCAGGTCCGAGTTCGCCGTTGGAGGCCAGGGCGGCGCAGTCGCGTCCCGGCAGGTTGTAGACGACCAGCTGGAAGACCAGCGGCTCTCCGGCCGCCTGCTCGACGGCCTCGTCGAGGTGGTCGCGCAGGCCCATGTCACCGGTGGTGGGGCTTTCGTTGCCCTCGATGGCGCTGATCCGGTCCATCCAGACGCCGGTGGGCTCGTTGGCGACGGCCTCGCCACCGGGTTCGGCCGCGGCGTTGGCGGACCAGATCGGGTTCACGTAGACGTCGGCCCCCACGTAGGGGTTGTCCACCCGTTCGCTGGGGCTGGGCCCGGGTCCCGGGTCGGGATCGGGGCCCGGTTCCGGGTCGGGCCCCGGGTCCACGCTGCCTTCGCAGAGGACGCCGTTGAGAGTGAAGTCCGTCGGTGCCGTGTTGCCGCCCGAGTAGTCGGCCTGGAACCCGAAGGACGCGGTCGCGTTCTGGGAGATCGTGCCGTTGAACCCGGCGTCGGAGACCGAGACGCTCGTGCCGGACTGGGTGTGGGTTCCGCCCCAGCTGTGGCTGATGCTCTGGTTCCCGTCGAAGGTCCAGTCCAGGGTCCAGCCGTTGACCGCGTTCCCGAGGTTGGTGATCTCGACGTCGGCGGTGAAGCCGGAGCCCCAGTCGCTGACCTGGTAGTCGACCGAACAGCCGGTGGCGGCGGTCGCGGGGGCGGAGGCGGTGAGTGCGGTGGTCACGCCCAGCAGCAGGGCGGAGGCCAGGGCGAGTGCGCGCCGTGGCCCGGTCGAGTGTTCGTGGGAGGGGGATCTGCTCATCTTCGTTTCCTCGCGTAGGGGGGGTGCCAAGGAGAGTGAGCTTGCGGAGGGCGTCGCACGAGGTCCCGGAGAGGCTGAGTGGGGGCGACGCGGTGCGCGGACTCGGCCGGGAGGGAACTCCCGCCGCCGGGTCGTGCACCTGTCGGTCGTGGTGCGGTCCGGACTGCGAGCGCGGGCCGTCACCCGGATTCGGGAGCGCTCCCATGCTTCGCTTTCCGGAAAGTTAACACCATTGAAAACTCGCTGCAATGGGTGACGGACAGAAAACTCTTCGGAGGTTTCGCCCGATCACGGAAGCCGCTGGTCCACCCGATCAGCCGAGCATGGTCCGGATCCCCGTCGGCCTACGGCGCCCCGTGGCCTCCGCCCGCGGCGTCCGCGGGACGCCCGCCCAGCTGCGCGGACACCCGTGCCGCCACGGCGGCGACCTCCGGGCCGAGCCTGCGCACCCGCGCCACGGGCAACTGACTGACCAGCGAGGACACACTGATCGCCGCCACGGGGTCGCGGTTGTGGTCGAAGACCGGGGCGGCCACGCACCGCACCTCGGGTTCGTTCTCACGGTCGTCGATCGCGTATCCCCGCTCCCGCACCCTCCGCAACTCCTCGGCCAGGACCCGGGGGTCGGTGACCGTTCGCGTGGTGACGGCGGGCAGACCCCGCGCCACCACGTCGGCCACCAGGTCGTCCGGGCTGAACGCCAGGATCGCCCGCCCCACCGCCGTACGGTAGGCGGGCATCCGGGCACCGATCCGCGAGGCCATCCGCACCGTCGAGGCGTTCTCGACCTTGTCCACGTAGACGACGTCGTGCACGTCCAGCACAACCAGGTGGCAGGTGTGCCCGGTGTGGCGCATCAGGCCGCGCAGGTGCTCCGACGCGACCGAGCGCAGATCCATGTGGTCCAGGTAGGACTGCCACAGCAGCAACGCGGCCGTGCCCACGCGGAACCGGCCGGTGCGCGCGTCCCGGGTGAGCAGGCCGTACTCCACCAGCGGGACGGACAACCGCAGCACGGTGCTCTTGTTCACGCCCAGACCCTCGGCGAGTTCGGTCAGGGTGGTGCCGCCGCGCTCGGGCGGGGTGGAGCGGACCTGCTCCACCAGCGCCAGAGCGCGGCGCAGCGACGCCGAGGCGTTGCGGCGGGGTTCGGACTCCGAACTCACCCCTTGACCGCCCCGCCCAGTCCGTTGGCCAGCCGGTGCTGCACGAACAGGAAGAACACCAGGACCGGGAGCGTCATCAGGACCGAGCCCGCCATGATCCCGCCCCAGTCGTTCTCGTCCGGCTTGAACAGGGACAGCAGGGCGATGGGCAGGGTCTGGTTCTCCTGGGCGGAGATGATGAAGGTGCGGGCGAACAGGAAGTCGTTCCAGGTCATGATGAACGAGAAGATACTGCACGCCACCACGCCGGGGGCGACCAGTGGGAACAGCACCCGGGTGACGAAGGTCAGGCTGCCCGCGCCGTCCAGCCACGCCGCCTCCTCCAGCTCCTTCGGCACCGCCGCCACGAAGCTGCGCAGCATCCACACGGCCAGCGGGATGGCGAACGCCGTGTGTACGAGCATGAGCGAACCCAGCTGGTTCAGCCCGATCCCGGGAATGCTGTACCCCAGGGTGCGCATGAGGAAGAACAGCGGGATGGTCAGCGCCTCCACCGGCACCATCTGCGCGGTCAGCACCATGATGAGCAGGGTGGTGCGCAGCCGGAAGCGGTAACGGGTGAGTGCCACGGCCGCCAGGAAGGCGCACAGGGTGGAGACGGTCACGACCACGACCGCCACCAGCACGCTGTTCAGCAGGTACTGTCCGAACCCGTCGATCAGCAGCACCCTGCGAAACGACTCCAGGGTGGGTTCGAGCGTGTAGGGGGCTGGGTCCCCGGCCTCCAGGGCCGCCCGGGGCTTGAGCGCCGAGAGCAGCATCCAGTACAGCGGCAGGGCGACGACCAGCGCCACCAGCAGCCCGGCGACGTCGTTCCTGAGTCTGCGGAGCGTCACAGTACCTCCCCTTGGCGGCGCAGGGCGCGCAGGTACACGAGGGTGATCAGCAGCAGGAGCAGGGTGGTGATCACGCCGACCGCCGATCCCAGGCCGTACTGGCCGGAGGCGAACGCCTTCTGGTACGCGTACACGTTGAGGACCAGGTTCTGTCCGGCGATCCCCCCGCCCCCGGTCATGATGTAGATCTGCGTGAAGATCTTGAAGTCCCAGATGATGGACTGGATGGTGACGATGGTGACGGCCGGGCGCAGCATCGGCAGCATCACCGACCACGCGATCCGGGACGTGGAGGCGCCGTCCAGCCGGGCGGCCTCCACCACCTCCTCGGGGATGGCCCTGATCCCGGCGTAGAGCGTGACCATGACGAACGGGAACGAGCACCAGACCACCTGGGCGCCGACCAAGGCGAAGGCGGACCACTTGTCGTAGGTCCACGAGTGTCCGGAGAAGTCACCGAACCCCAGCCAGGTCAGTGCCTGGTTCACCGGACCCAGGGTGGGGTCGAACAGGTGCAGCCACACGGCGCTGCCGGTGACGGCGGGGGTGGCCCAGGCGCCCAGCGCGGCGAGGAAGAGCACGGTGCGCACCCAGGGCGTCAGGCGTGTGGCCAGCACCGCGAGGGAACCGCCCACGGCGAGGGTGCCGAGCACACAGGCGGCGGCGAAACCGACGGTGTTGAGCAGCACCTCCCAGAACTGGGGGTCCGAGAGCAGCGTCCGGTAGTTGGCCCAGCCGACGAACTCCAGGGGTTCGGCGCCGGTGACCTGGGGCTGGCGGTAGTCGAAGAACGACACCAGGACCAGCTGGTAGAGCGGGTAGACCAACATGACGCCCAGTACCAGCGCGGCCGGTACCAGGTACATCCAGGGTTCGATCCGGCGGTTCCGGGAGCCCGGGGGCCGACCGGTGGGACGCCGTGGTGGGGAGGTCGTGGGAGCGGGGGTCGGGGGTCTTGCGTCCACGTGCGTCACTCTCCCCCGAAGGCGTCGTCGAGGGCGCGGGCGGCCTCGTCGGTGGCCTGGTCCACGGTGGTGTTCCCGGCGGCGACCCGCTGCACCATGGCGGGGAGGATGCCCTCGGCGTCCACCGTCGCCCAGGCTCCGGTGACCGGCACGAACCGGGTCCCGGCGTCGATGGTCTCGACGAACGGGGTGATCTCCTCGTCGGAGGCGGCCAGTTCCTCGCGCACGTCGGTGTAGGCGGGCAGGTTGCCCATGGCCTCGTACATCTTCAGCTGGTACTCCTTGCCCGCCAGGAGTTTGACGAACTCCACTGCGAGGGTGCGGCGCTCGGTCCCGGCCAGGACGCCGAGGTTGTTGCCCCCGGCGAAGGCGGGCGCGACGGTACCGGGTTCGGTTCCGGGAAGGGGGACGACGGCGGCGTTCTCGGCGACCTCGCTGTCGCGCAGGGCGTTGAGGTTGAAGTTGCCGCCGATGGTCATGGCCGCGTTTCCCGCGAGGAAGTTCTGCACGGAGGCGTCCCCGGTCATCTGCGAGCAGGTCTGGGGCGGGCAGACGTCCTCGGAGAGGATCCGCCCGTACAGCTCCAGTCCCCGCCTGGACTCGGCTGAGTCGATGGTGGCGGCGTAGCTGTCACCCCGGGGTTCGGCGATGTCACCGCCGTGCGCCCAGACGAACGGCATCATGGCGTAGGTGTAGGCGCCGCCCGCGGAGACCCCGAGCATGCCGGGGTGGTGTTCACGCGCGGCGCGGCCGGTCTCCACGACCTCCTCCAGGGTCTGCGGGACCTCCCGGTCCAGTTCCTCCAGCACGTCGGTGCGGTAGAAGAGGGCGCGGGCGCCGAGGAACCAGGGAACGCCGTAGGAGGAGCCGTCCACCCGTGCGGTGGCCGCGACGTCGTCGGCGATGTCCTCGTGCGGCGCCCAGTCGGCGAGGTCCTCGGTGAGGTCCACGAACCCGGCCGACTCCACGTACCCGGCCAGGTCCGTGTTGCCGTACTCGGCGACGTCGGGGGCGGAGGCGGGGTCGAGGAAGGCGCCCTGGAAGCGCTCGGCCCGGGTCTCCACGGGGATGTACTGGACCTGGACGTCGACTCCGTCGTGCGCGGCCTCGAACTCCGCGACGGCCGCGTCGACGACCCGTTCCTTCGGGGCCTGGTCGACCTCGGAGAACAGCCAGACGCGCAGGGTGCCGTCCGGCTCGTCCACTCCGGAGGCGGCTCCGGTGGTCTGCAGGGGCGCGCAGGCGGTGGTCAGGGCCGCGAGTCCGAGGAGCGCGCACAGGCGCGCGGGGGTAGTGAGTCGCATCGAAACTCCCCAGGTCGGAGGTAGGGAAAGCGGTGGCCGACCATTGGTGGGATGACTCTAGGGACGCACTCGGACCAGGCAGAAGGGCGCGGGGACAAAGTTGTGCCCTGCACAACGCGGGGTGCGCAGTGCAGGGCACGGGGACCCGGAGGCCACGGTGTGGGGCCGCGTTCAGCGCCCCAGGCCGGACATCAGGTCAGCGAAGGGCGTGGGATCGTCGTAGGGGTCGGTCGCCGTGGGCGCGGCGTCGGTGACGAGCAGGGCCAGCTGCCGGGCCGCCCGCGCGATGCGCTCGGACAGTTCCCGGCCGCCGCTTTCACCCGCACCCCAGTCCTCGGAGGCGGCGTAGACGCCCGTGGGCACCACCACCGAACGGGTGTAGGAGAACATCGGGCGCAGGGCGTGCTCCAACACCAACGAGTGGCGCGGGCTGCCCCCGGTGGCGGCCACCACGACCGGCTTGCCGTCCATCGCCTCGGTGTCGACGACGTCGAAGAAGGACTTGAACAGGCCGCTGTAGGAGGCGTTGAAGACCGGGGTCACCGCGATGATCCCGTCGGCCTCGGCCACGTCAGCCAGCACCCCGGGCAGGTCGCCCGTGGGGACGCGCGTGGTCATGGCGTTCATGATGTCGTGGGCCAGGTCCCGGAGTTCGACCACCCGGACCTCGACCTTCTCGTCGCGTTCGGTGAGGGCCTCCTCGGCGGCGGCGGTCAGCCGGTCGGCGAGCAGGCGGGTCGAGGAGGGGTTGCTGAGCCCGGCCGTGACGGTGACGAGCTTGCGGGTCATTCCTGGACCTCCGTGTTCGTGGTGGCGCGCTCCTTCGCGGCCAGGAGCGAGGCGTGGTTCGGGGCGTCGGGCACGTGGGCGGGCTTCCTGGCGGCGAACTCCCTGCGCAGCACAGGCACGACCTCCTCGCCGAGAAGGTCCAGCTGCTCCAGGACCGTCTTGAGCGGCAGTCCCGCGTGGTCCATCAGGAAGAGCTGGCGCTGGTAGTCACCGAACGACTCCCTGAACCCCAGAGTACGGTCGATGACCTCCTGCGGGCTGCCGACGGTGAGCGGCGTCTCGCGGGTGAACTCCTCCAGGGAGGGGCCGCCGCCGTAGACCGGCGCGTTGTCGAAGTAGGGCCGGAACTCCTTCACCGCGTCCTGGGAGTTCCTACGCATGAACACCTGGCCGCCGAGCCCGACGATGGCCTGCTCGGCCCTGCCGTGGCCGTAGTGCTCGAAGCGGCGGCGGTACAGGGAGATGAGCTTCTTGGTGTGGGTGGCGGGCCAGAAGATGTTGTTGTGGAAGAAGCCGTCACCGTAGTAGGCGGCCTGTTCCGCGATCTCCGGGCTGCGGATGGAGCCGTGCCAGACGAACGGCGGCACGTCGTCCAGCGGGCGCGGCGTGGAGGTGAAGCCCTGGAGCGGCGTGCGGAACTTGCCCTCCCAGTTGACGACGTCCTCGCGCCAGAGACGGTGCAGGAGGTTGTAGTTCTCCAGCGCCAGCGGGATGCCCTGGCGGATGTCCTGTCCGAACCAGGGGTAGACCGGCCCGGTGTTGCCCCGGCCCATCATCAGGTCCACGCGCCCCCCGGCCAGGTGCTGGAGCATCGCGAAGTCCTCCGCGATCTTGACCGGGTCATTGGTGGTGATGAGGGTGGTGGAGGTGGACAGGATGATCTTCTCGGTCTTCGCCGCGACGTAACCGAGCATGGTCGTGGGCGAGGAGGCCACGAACGGCGGGTTGTGGTGCTCACCGGTGGCGAAGACGTCCAGCCCCACCTCCTCGGCCTTCAGGGCGATCCGCACCATCGCGTTGATCCGCTCGCCCTCGGTCGGCGTACGTCCCGTGGTGGGGTCGGTCGTCACGTCGCTGACCGAGAAGATTCCGAACTGCATGGCCGTTCCCCGATCCAAATAGCTTCCTAGGAAAATGCTTTCGATGAAACTATCATGCGGAACCCCACCCGGAAGCCAGGTATTCCCGCGCCCGCGGACCGCGCGCACGCAGAGCCCGCCCCACCAGGAACGCCTGCCGAGGGGCCACTATGCCCCGAAGTGCACCGAACTGGGGGAACCGACGCCGGTGAGAGTGTGAAGGGGGCTGGGCGTCGCGACGCCCAGCCCCCTTCACACCTCAGCCCTGCCCCTCGGGCAGGAAGCACCGCACCCCATCGATCCGCCGACGATGTGCGCGTCGAACTCGGCCAGCCCCTCGGTTGGCACCCATCAGCTCCAGGCTCGTCTGACCCCCCACCCGCCGGACGGGGTAGCGTGAGGCGAACCGGCTTCCACACGGAAGCGGGTGACGTGCCCCTCACCGTCGCGTGGCGGGATCCACTCCCGGGCGATCCGCGTCCCGCGGTCCTCGTTCAGGACGGCGTGGAAGACGGGCTGGCCAGGGCGGGTGCCGCGGCCACTCCCGCCAGCCGGAATCCCCGTCCAGGGCGAGTTCCTCGGGCCGGTGGGGCACCACAGGGTCGTCGCCTCCGACCTGGTCACCTCCTTGACGAGCCTGGTTCGGCGGGAGCTTAGGACGCCCGTGCCCGAGTCCGCACCGGCTTTTTACCGGGCCGAACGAAAATCGGAGCACTCACCGGGAACACCTATCCTCAGAGAAGCGTTCTCACAGGTGAAGCACCTCAGACCGACCCCGACCCCAACTCACCCACAGAGTCTGTGCGAAGCTTCCGAGATCACCTCAAGACCATGCGCGGTTGTACGCGTTCGTGTCGGCAATGGGGGTTTCTGACACGAAACCATCGCTACAACCGCCTTCCCAGCGGCCAGACCGCACCTAGTGCGTAGGCCGCGCGGTCGGGTTCCACGTTGGGGGACGTGGGACCCGGCCAGGCTTCAGGGGGGCGCGCCTCAGGGCGCGCCCCCCTTTTTTCTGTGCCGGGGCCGCCCGGAACCGCCCTCACAGTAAACGGGCCGAGTGCGGCCGCAGGTGAAGGCGTCGAGGGCGCCGAACGGACGTCCGCCACGTGGCCGGAGCCCCGCCCGATACGGCCGATGGCGGTCAGGTCTGCGGCTCCAGGGGGTGGGAGCCCGCGCGGCGAAGTGACGGCGGCAGGGGTGTGGAGGCATCGGGGGCGGTGGCGAACTTCGATCAGCCTCTCTTGTGCACCCCCGTGACGAGTGGTTCGCGGACCCACCACCGCCGGGAACGGTACGATGCGCCTGCGTGGGAGGGAGACCGTGATGACGCATGGCGGAACGGCCGGCGGACGGCCGACGATGGCCGACGTCGCGGCGCTCCTGGGCGTCTCCCGGCAACTCGTCTCCCTGGTCCTGGGCGACCGGCCCGGCCCAAGCGCGGCCACCCGCGAGCGTGTGCTGCGCGCCGCCGAGGAGCTCGGCTACCGCGCCGACACCGCGGCCCAGCTGCTACGCCGGGCACGCAGCCGCCAGGTGGGAGTGCTGTTCACCATGGAGCATCCGATGGACGCCGACCTGGTCGAGGCCCTGTACCCGGAGGCGGCCCGGCTCGAGTACAGCGTGGCTCTGAGCGCGATGCTCGCCAACCGCACCGAGCGCCAGGCGATCGACGAACTCGTGGGGTTGCGCTGTGAGGCGCTGGTTCTGATCGGGATGTCCGCACAGGCCCCGGAGGATCTGGCCAGGGTGGCCGAACGTGTGCCGGTGGTGGAGATCGGGCAGCGCACCAACGCGGTCGGGACGGACAGTGTCCGTACCGACGCCGTGTCCGGTGTGCGACAGGCGGTCGACCACCTGGTCGCCCTGGGGCACCGGCGGATCGCGCACGTGTACGGCGGTGATCTGCCCAGTGCTCCGGAACGCAGAGCCGGTTACCTGGAGGGCATGCGGGCGCACGGGCTGGAGGACTGCGTGGACCTGGTTCCCGGCGCCTACACCGAGGAGGCGGGGGCGCACGCCGCGTCGGCGCTCCTGGCCCGGGACTCCCTGCCCACGGCCGTGGTGTGCTGCAACGACCAGTCGGCGCGCGGTCTCGTGGAGACCCTGCTGCGCGCGGGCCGTTCCGTGCCCGGGGAGGTGTCCGTGGTGGGATACGACGACAGCCGCGCCGCCCGGCTCTCGTTCCTGAGGCTGACCTCGGTCCGCCAGGACGTGCACCGGATCGCCGAACTCACCCTCGGCGCGGTGGCGGAGCGTCTGGAGGAGGGACGCACGGAGAGCACGCACGTGCTGCTCCCCACCACACTCACCGTGCGGGAGAGCACCGCTCCCCCACGAGCTTGACGACCACGCGCCGCGCTCCGACCCCTCAGAACCCGTTGTGGCCCCGGATCGCTCTCGCCCCTGGATCCGAGACGCCCGCGCCCCCGTCCCGGCAAACAACCTCACCACACGCGCCCCTCGCACCCCGGCTGTCGCATCACCACCCGGTGTCTCCCCAGCACCCCATGATGGGACCGGCCGCGCGAGGCAGATCACGTAGCGGACCATTGGAATTTCTCGGGCACGGGTGTCATTGTTGATTTAGCACGTGCCAAATAACCGTGTCCCACCCCCACCGGGCGACCGGACCCACGTCGCTCCATCCCAACCACGCCGCGAGGCCCTCCTCGGCCCGTGTGCACGCCGTCCACCGTCTGGAAGGGGGCATCGCCATGCCTCTGGCCCTGCTCGCCCTGGCTCTCGGGGCGTTCGCCATCGGCACCACCGAGTTCGTGATCATGGGCCTGCTCCCCGAGGTCGCCACCGACCTCGGCGTGCCCATCTCCACCGCCGGATACCTGATCTCCGCGTACGCGCTCGGTGTGGTGATCGGGGCTCCCCTGCTCACCGCCCTGGGCACCCGGCTGCCGCGCAAGACCATGCTGCTCGTGTTCATGGGCGTCTTTCTGGTCGGCAACCTGGCCACCGTGATCACCAGCTCCTACGGCGCGGTGTTCGCCTCCCGCGTGCTCGCGGGGCTTCCGCACGGCGCGTACCTGGGCCTTGCCGCGCTGGTCGCGGCGCACCTGGCCGGCCCGGCCCGGCGGGCGACGGCCGTCGCGCGGGTGATGCTCGGCCTGACCGTGGCGAACATCGTCGGCGTACCCGCCGGAACCCTGCTCGGACAGCTGCTCGGCTGGAGGGTGGCCTTCCTCGTGGTGGTCGCCCTGTCCGCCCTGACCATCGTCGGCGTGGCCCGCTTCGTGCCGCACACCCCGACATCCCGCGTGGGCGGCCTGCGCGGCGAGCTCTCGGCCCTGCGTCACCCGCAGGTGATCCTGGGGCTGACCACGGCGGTCTTCGGGTTCGCCGGGGTGTTCGCGGTCTACAGCTACATCTCGCCGATGATGACCGAGTTGGCGGGCATGCCCAGCACCGGGGTCCCGATCGTCCTTGCGCTGTTCGGCGTGGGCATGACCCTGGGGTCGCTGGTGGTCGGCCCGATCGCCGACCGCTGGCTGCGGCCCACCATCTACGTCTCGCTCGGTTCACTGGCCGTCGTGCTCGCGCTGTTCACCCTGACCGTGCACAACCCCTGGACCGCAGCCGCCACCGTGGTGGTTCTGGGCGCTGTCGGCTTCGGCGTGACGGCTCCGCTCCAGGTCCTGGTGATGAGCAAGGCCGAGGCCGCTCCCACGATCGCCTCCGCCACCAACCACTCGGCGTTCAACCTGGCCAACGCCGGTGGTGCCTGGCTGGGCGGTCTCGGTATCGGCATGGGGCTCGGTTACGTCTCCCCCGCCGTGATCGGTGTGGTGCTGGCCCTGGTCGGGCTCGGTATCGCCGTCACCGCCGGACTGGTCGACCGCGAGGGCTCCGGCAACGAACCCTCCTCGGAGAACCACGATGCGGCGGAGGGCCCGGTCTCCGCGCCCGTGGCCCACGGCTGACCCGACACTGGCGAAGCGCCCGTACCCCCCGGGGGTGCGGGCGCTTCCTCGTGTACCCGACGGAGTGGGTTCGGGGGGTTGACTTCATGGATTGTTAACGCCAACAATGTTGGCCAGCTCACACTGACCCCCTTGAGCCTCTGGAATCCAGAGCCAGAGGGAACTATTCAGCATGCGCATCCGTGAAGGGACCTCTCCTTGGCCACGAATGTTAACGCCCACAATCCTGACGCGGCGACTGGCGAGGGAGCACGCGCGGCGCCCGAACCGGTGGTGATCGGGATCGACTTCGGGACCCTCTCCGGCCGAGCCGTCGTGGTGCGGGTCAGCGACGGCGCCGAACTGGGCACGGCCGAGCACGCGTACCGGCACGGGGTCATCACCGACCGCCTGCCCGACCACGGTGACCCCCTCGAACCGGAGAGCGCGCTCCAGGACCCCGACGACTACCGCGAGGTCCTGAGGCGAGCCGTCCCCGCGGCCCTGCGGGAGTCCGGGATCTCACCCGAGCAGGTCATCGGCGTCGGTACCGACTTCACCTCCTGCACCGTCCTCCCCGTGACCGCCGACGGCACCCCGCTGTGCGAACTCACCGACCTGGCCGACCGTCCGCACGCCTGGCCGAAGCTGTGGCGCCACCACGCGGCCCAGCCCGAGGCCGACGAGATCAACGCCCTGGCGGCCGAACGCGGCGAGTCGTGGCTCCCCCGCTATGGCGGGAGGATCTCCTCCGAGTGGCAGTTCGCCAAGGCCCTCCAGGTACTGCGCGACGACCCCGACGTGTACGAACACACCGCGCGCTGGATCGAGGGCGCGGACTGGATCGTCTGGGAGCTGTGCGGGCACGAGACCCGTAACGTGGCCTCCGCCGGTTACAAGGGCATCCACCAGGACGGCGCGTGGCCCTCCCGGGACTTCCTGGCCGCTCTGGACCCGCGTTTCACCGACTTCGTCAGTGAGCGGCTCGAGCACCCGCTCTCCCAACTGGGCGAACGCGCGGGCGGGCTCACCGCGCGTGCCGCCGCCTGGACCGGGCTCCCGGAGGGCACCCCCGTCGCCGTCGGCAACATCGACGCGCACGTCACCGCGGCCACCGCCCGGACCACCGGCCCCGGTCGGATGCTCGCCATCATGGGGACCAGCACCTGCCACGTGATGAACTCCGAGGTCCTGGCCGAGGTGCCGGGCATGTGCGGCATGGCCCTGGGCGGGATCACGCCGGGCATGTGGGGCTACGAGGCCGGGCAGAGCGGCGTGGGCGACATCTTCGGGTGGTTCGTCGACACCCACGTGCCCCCGGCCTACCACGAGGAGGCCGCCGCGAAGGGGGTGTCCGTCCACGAGCTGCTCTCCAACAGGGCCGCCCGCGCGGCCGTGGGCGAGCACGGTCTGGTGGCCCTGGACTGGCACAGCGGCAACCGCTCGGTCCTGGTCGACCACTCCCTGTCCGGTGTGCTGGTGGGCATGACCCTGGCCACCCGTACCGAGGACGTCTACCGGGCCCTGGTGGAGGCCACCGCCTTCGGCACCCGCACCATCGTCGAGGCCTTCACCGGCGCCGGGATCCCGGTGCACGACTTCACCGTGGGCGGCGGGATGGTCCGCAACCCCTTCGTCCTCCAGGTCTACGCCGACGTTCTGAACAGACCCCTGCGCGTGGTGGACACCGAACACAGCTGCGCGGTGGGTGCCGCGATCCACGCCGCGGTCGCTGCCGGGGCGCACCCGGACGTCCACGCGGCCTCCGAGGCGATGGGACGGGTCCGCGCCGACACCGTGGACCCCGACCCGAAGCGCGCCGCCACCTACGACTCGCTGTTCGCGATCTACACCGAACTCCACGACCACTTCGGCCGGGGCGGCAGCGACAGCCTCCGTCGGCTGCGCGCACTGCGGGGCGCCGCGTTCACGACCGGTGCCTCCAGTGACAGCACCAGTCCCGGCGCTACCTCCGGCCGTCCCACCGGCGCAGCCCCAGGCGCCACCAGTGGCACGACCGGCCTCACCAGCGCCCCCGATCAGCCCACCGGCGCTCCCGTCGGCACCGCCTCGAGCAACACCTCCACCGCCCCCACCACCGAGGGAGAGCGATGACCTCCACCGACGCGCCCCGAACGGACGCGCACCACCAACTCACCCACCACCGCGAGGAGGTCGAGCGCCTGCGCCTGAGGGTCTGCGAGCTCCACGGGGAACTGCCCCGGTGGAACCTGGTGACCTGGACCAGCGGCAACATCTCCGCCCGCGTCCCCGGCACGGACCTGATGGTGATCAAGCCCAGCGGTGTCTCCTACGACGACCTCCGTCCCCGCGACGTCGTCGTGTGCGACCTGCACGGGCGCCTGGTCGAGGGCGACCACAACCCCTCCAGTGACACCGACGCCCACGCCCACGTCTACCGTGCCCGCCCCGACGTCGGCGGGGTCGTGCACACCCACAGCCCCTACGCCACCGCCTGGGCCGCCCGGGGCGAGCCCATCCCCTGCGCGGTCACCGCGATGGCGGACGAGTTCGGCGGCGACATCCCGGTCGGTCCGTTCGCGCTCATCGGCGACGACTCCATCGGCAGGGGCATCGTCGAGACCCTGGAGGGCCACCGCTCCCCGGCCGTCCTCATGCGGGGCCACGGTGTGTTCACCGTCGGCGCCTCCGCCAAGGCCGCGGTCAAGGCCGCCGTGATGTGCGAGGACGTGGCCCGCACCGTCCACATCGCCCGCCAGGGCGGTCCCGTCGAACGCCTCCCCCAGGAGGCCGTCGACGCCCTCTACCACCGCTACCAGAACGCCTACGGACAGTAAGGAAACCCCGTGCCCCCACCCATGCCCCCCGCGAGCGACAACCCGGCGGTGCGCACCCGCCTCCCCCGGATCGGGCTCCTCGGCGTCATGCAACCGCTCTACGACGCCATGATCCCGGGCATCACGGAGCACCAGGCCGCCTACGCCCAACAGCTCGCCGACGGCCTCTCCGACGCCGCCGAGTGGACCCTCGCCCCACCGGTCCGCGGCCGGGAGGACGCCGAGGCGGCGATCCGCGACTTCGAGGGCCAGGACCTGGACGGGGTCCTCGTCGTCATGCTCACCTACGGCCCCTCCCTCCGCGTCACGCGGGCCCTGACCGGGACCCGGCTCCCCGTCGCGCTCGCCAACACCCAGCCCGACCCGGCGGTCAGCGCCTCCTGGGACATGGACGACATGACCTACAACCAGGGCATCCACGGGGCGCAGGACACCGCCAACGCCCTGGTGCGGGCCGGGATCGACTTCGACGTCATCACCGGTGACTGGCAGAGCCCCGAGTTCGTGGAGCGGGTGGACCGCTGGGCCCGGGCCGCGCACACCGTCAGCGCGCTGCGGCGGCTGCGCGTGGGCGTGTTCGGCTACCCGATGAACGGCATGGGCGACGCCCGCGTGGACGAGACCGCCCTGCTGCGCAAGCTCGGCCCCGAGGTGCACGTGATCGCCCCCGGCGCCCTGCACCGCACCATGGCCGACCTGCCCGAGCGCGCCGTGAGCGACCTCCTCGCCTGGGAGGACGAGGTGTTCGACGTGGACGACCGGCTCTCCGGGGAGGAACGCGAGGACCACGCCCGGATGCAGCTGGGCATCGAACACCTGCTGGAGGAATCGGGCTGCGGCGCCTACTCCACCCACTTCGACGCCATCGGCGAGGACGGCCGCTTCGCCCGTCTTCCCATGGCGGCCGCGTCCACCCTGATGGCCCAGGGGTACGGGTTCGCCGGAGAGGGCGACGTGCTGGCAGCGTCCGTCGTCTACGCCGGGCACCAGCTGGCGGGGGACGGTCACTTCACCGAGATGTACGCGATGGACTTCCCCAGCGACTCCATCCTGATGAGCCACATGGGCGAGGGCAACTGGCGGCTGGCCCGCGACGACGAGCCGACCCGGATGATCAAGCGCCCGCTGGGCATCGGCGGCCTGGCCGACCCGCCCACCATCCTGTTCCGGTACCGCCCGGGTCCCGCGACCCTGGCCTCCCTCGTCTCGCTGGGCGGAGAGCGCTTCCGCCTCGTGGTGGCCGAGGGCGAGGTACTGGACTCCCCCGAGCTGCCCGCTCTGGAGATGCCCTACGGCCAGTTCCGCCCCTCGTCGGGTGTGCGGGGGTGCATGGACGCCTGGCTGCGTGCGGGCGGCACCCACCACATGGTCATGAACTCCGGTCACATCGCGCGGGACTGGAAGGTCCTGTGCGAGCTGGCCGGGATCGAGTACGCCCCGGTCTGAGGCCCCCCACGACCGCCGCTGACGGGCACCGACGGGCGCAGAAGCGCCGTCCTCCCCCTCCCACACACCCAGGAAAGCAGGCCCCGATGTCACGACCACCACTCCTACCCCTCGCCGCGGCGCTCGTCAGCGTCGGCCTGGCCCTGACCGCCTGCAACGGGGTCGGCGACGCCGCCCGCCCCCAGGGCGAGAACGGCGTCATCGGCATCGCCATGCCCACCCAGTCGTCCGAACGGTGGGTCAACGACGGCGCCAACATGGTCGCCGAGTTCGAGGAGCGCGGCTACGGCACCGACCTCCAGTACGCCGAGGATGTCGTCCAGGACCAGATCTCCCAGATCGAGAACATGATCACGCGGGGGGTGGACGTCCTGGTCATCGCGTCCATCGACGGTGAGGCGCTCGGCGACGTGATCGACACGGCCGCCAGCAACGACATCCCGGTGATCGCCTACGACCGGCTGATCATGGGCAGCGAGAACGTGGACTACTACGCCACCTTCGACAACTTCGAGGTCGGCGTGCTCCAAGGGCAGTACGTCGTCGACTCGCTGGACCTGGAGAACGAGGACGGTCCGTTCAACATCGAGCTGTTCGGCGGCTCCCCCGACGACAACAACGCCTACTTCTTCAACGAGGGCGCGATGTCGGTGCTCCAACCGCACATCGACGACGGCACCCTCGACGTGCGCAGCGGGCAGACCTCCATGGAACAGATCGCGACGCCGCGGTGGGACGGTGCGGTGGCCCAGTCGCGGATGGACAACCTGCTCAGCGCCAACTACTCCAGCGAGGACGTCGACGCGGTCCTGTCCCCCTTCGACGGCATCAGCCTCGGGGTGATCGAGTCCCTGCGGGCGGTGGGTTACGGCTCCGAGTCGCGCCCCCTGCCGATCGTCACCGGACAGGACGCCGACCTGTCCTCGGTGCGGTCCATCATCGCCGGTGAGCAGACCCAGACCGTCTTCAAGGACACGCGCGCGCTGGCCACGCAGACCGTCGACATGTCCGAGGCGATCCTGGCTGGCGAGGATGTGCCGGTCAACGACACCGACACCTACGACAACGGCGCCAGGGTCGTGCCCTCGTTCCTGTTGGAGCCGGTCTCGGTGGACCTGGACAACTACCACGAGGTGCTGGTCGAGAGCGGCTACTACGAGGAGACCGACCTCGAATGAGCACCCCGAACCGCGTGCCCGCTCCCCCGGGGCCACTGCTGCGCATGCGCGACATCCGCAAGGAGTTCCCCGGGGTCCGGGCCCTGGACGGTGTCTCCCTGGACGTGGCCCACGGAAGCGTCCACGCCCTCATGGGCGAGAACGGTGCGGGCAAGTCCACCCTGATGAAGGTGCTCAGCGGTGTGCACCCGGCGGGTTCCTTCACCGGACTGGTGGAGGTGGCCGGAGAACCCCGCGCCTTCTCCGACGTCGCGGCCAGCGAGCGGGCCGGGATCGCGATCATCCACCAGGAACTCGCCCTCGTCCCCCAGCTGTCCCTCAGCGAGAACGTGCTCCTGGGACACGAGGAGACCCGGTTCGGCGTCATCGACTGGGGCGCCACCCACGCCCGGGCGCGCGAACTGCTGTTGCGGGTGGGGTTGGACGAGAACCCCGCCACCGCCGTCTCCGCACTGAGCATCGGCGCCCAGCAGATGGTGGAGATCGCCAAGGCGCTGGCCAAGGACGTGCGGCTGCTGATCCTGGACGAGCCGACCTCGGCGCTCAACGAGGCCGAGAGCGACCGGTTGCTGGACCTGCTCCTGGACCTGCGGGAGCAGGGAGTGGCGTGCGTGCTCATCTCGCACAAGCTCGGTGAGGTGATGCGGGTCAGCGACGAGGTCACCATCCTGCGCGACGGCCGCACCGTGGAGACCCTGGCCGTGGAACGCGACGACCAGGGCCGGCCCTCGATCGACGAGGACCGCGTCATCCGGGGGATGGTCGGACGGGACCTGGACCAGCGCTACCCCGATCCCGACGGCGAGATCGGCCCGGTCCGCTTCGAGGTGCGCGACTGGACCGTGGACCACCCCACCCAGGCGGGCCGACGCATGGTCGAGGGTGTTGACCTGACCCTCCGCAGTGGTGAGGTCGTGGGGCTGGCCGGGCTCATGGGGGCCGGACGCACCGAGTTCGCGATGAGCCTGTTCGGGCGTTCCTACGGCCGCTACGTCCGGGGCAGCCTGCTCCGTGACGGCGCCGAACTGCGCGTGAACGACGTCGCCGACGCCATCGCCGCTGGGGTCGCCTACGTGCCGGAGGACCGCAAGTCGCTGGGGTTGGTCCTGGACGACGACATCCGGCACAACACCACCCTGGCCGCCCTGGGCCGGGTCTCCACTCGCGGGGTCCTCGATCCGGGGCTGGAGACGGTGGAGGCCCGGCACATGAGCGAACGCATGCGCGTGCGCAGCCACGGGGTCGACCAGACCGTGCGCACCCTCAGCGGCGGGAACCAGCAGAAGGTCGTTCTGGGCAAGTGGATGTTCACACGACCCGAACTGCTGATCCTGGACGAACCCACCCGTGGCATCGACGTGGGCGCGAAGTACGAGATCTACCTGATCGTGCGCCGACTGGCGGCCGAGGGTGCCTGTGTACTCCTCATCTCGTCCGAGCTGCCGGAGGTCCTCGGCATGAGCGACCGCGTCTACGCCATGTGCGAGGGGCGCGTCACCGGCCAGGTCGCGGCGGCCGACGCCGACCAGGAAACCCTGATGAGACTCATGACCCGAACCGGGGACCCGACGTGAACCACCCGACCCGAACCCCCCTGAGGGGGCTGCTGCGGGGCAACACCCGCCAGTACGGCATGGCCATCGCCCTGGTGGCCGTCATCATCCTGTTCCAGGTCCTCACCGGAGGGCTGCTCCTCACCCCGCTCAACATCACCAACCTGATCATGCAGAACTCCTACATCCTGATCCTGGCGATCGGGATGATGCTGGTGATCATCACCGGTCACATCGACCTGTCGGTCGGTTCGGTGGTGGCCTTCACCGGCGCGATGTCAGCGATCATGCTGACCTCGTGGGGGCTGCCGACACTCGTCGTGGTCCCCATCGCGCTGCTGCTGGGCGCGGTCATCGGCGCCTGGCAGGGCTTCTGGATCGCCTACGTGGGGGTTCCCGCGTTCATCGTCACCCTGGCGGGGATGCTGATCTTCCGGGGCGCCACCCTGGCGGCCCTGGGCGGAGAGTCCATCGCCCCGCTCCCGCAGTCGCTGCGGGTGATCGCCAGCGGGTTCCTGCCCGGGCAGACGGACGGGCTCCACCTGCCCACCCTCGCCCTCGGCGTGGTCGGGGCGGCTGCCATCGTGTGGATCCAGTGGCGTTCGCGGGCCCGGTCGCTCGCCCGTGACCTGCCGGTTCCCCCCGCGGCGGTGACGGTCGCGAGTTCGGTGGTGGTGTCCGCAGCCATCGTCGCGTTCACCTACGCGCTGGCCGGGCACAACGGTCTGCCGCTCGTGGGCGTGCTGCTGATCGCGCTCATCGGCGGCTACGCCTTCGTGATGCGCTCCACCACCATGGGACGTCGTGTGTACGCCGTGGGCGGCAGCGAGCGGGCCGCCGCGCTGTCGGGGATCCGCACCAAGCGGGTGACGTTCTGGGTGTTCGTGAACATGGGGGTGCTCTCGGCGCTGGCCGGGCTCATCTTCACCGGCCGGCTGAACGCGGCCACCCCGGGCGCCGGCACCATGTTCGAGCTGGACGCCATCGCGGCGGCCTTCATCGGCGGCGCCTCCGCGTCCGGTGGTGTGGGCAGCGTGATCGGCGCGGTGATCGGCGCTCTGTTCATGGGCGTGCTCAACAACGGCATGTCCCTGATCGGCCTGGGCGTGGACTGGCAGCAGTTCATCAAGGGACTGGTCCTGCTGCTCGCGGTGGCCTTCGACATCTACAACAAGAAGCGCGTGGGCGGTGCGGGGCCGATCCTGCCCGGAATGCGCTCACGCGCGGGTGGCGGCGGCCCCGCTGGCGGAGGCGAACCCGCACGGGTGTCCGGGGGGAGCTCCCCGGCCTGAGTTGACCGCACTCGGTTGGCCGCGGACCGCGACGTGAGGCGGGTCCGCGGCCACGGACGTCCGAGGCGATCTCGCTCGGCGCCCCCATCGGGCCTGGCGAGGTGACCTGCGCCCCGGCCACCCCGGGGGGCAGGTCCGCGCTACCGGGCCTTGGCGCCGATCACGGTCTGACCGCCCCCGGGTGCTCGAAGTTCACTGACGGTCGGCTCCCAACGCAGGGGCCCGGATTGCACTGCGAGCAGGCCCACGGTCTCTGCCCCGGGAGCCTCCCGGGGGCTCCGGGACCCCGCCCTCAACCGCCGCCCGAGGCCAGCCTTCGGGCGTAGTCGGAGAACGTGATCGGGGCCGCGATCTGTTCGAGGGGAAGGTCGAGCGCCTCCACGAGCGTCTCGGCGTCCACCTCACCGAGCAGGGACCGACGCAGATCGAGCATGCCCCGGTGTTCTTCCGGGGTGAGACTGCCGTGGGCCAGGTGCTCAGCGGCCCGACCACCGATGGCGTCGAGCGACCACAGGCCGAACAGGGGTGTCAGGGCCCTCCCCGCGGGGGTGTCCCCGAGTGAGGTGACGGCCGCGTCGAAGGCGTCGAAGGTCACCCGCCGCGTGTGCGCGCGGGCCAGCGCGAGCAGCAGCCACAGACTCTCGTTCCACCGCTGTGGGGAGGCGGTCGTCTCGGCGGTGCCGCCGAGTGCGGAGCGGGCCTGCTCGCGCAGGCGCCGTTCGTCCTCGCCGAACAGGTACGCCCACATCCGCGGGTCGGAGAGGGATCGGCCCGGAGGAGGCGCGAGGGAGGGCCGCTCCTCGTCCGCGCCCAGAGCCAGTTCTCGCCCCACGTCCAGGAGGATGAGCCGGTTCTCTCCCCCCGCACTGTTGTAGACGTGGGTGAGGGCCTCATACGAGGGGATCCTGTTGACGGTCAGCGTTCCCTGCGCTCCGCAGCGGCGTCGGGACTCGGCGCAGGCCCGCTCAGCCTCCGCCGTGGCCGTGGCCTTGGCCAGGGACAGTTCACGGCTCACCGAGGACCAGGGCGACCAGGTCATCGCGGCGCCGTCCCGGTCACCGTCGGCGCGCTCGCCCCGAGGCGAGTGCGCGCGGGCCGCACCGACCATGAAGGTGGTGGCGTAGGCGCTCGCGAGCGCTCCGTACACGGACTCCTGTTGGATTCCGTAGTCGATCACGGGCAGGTCCTCGCCCAGTCCGTTCGTCGTCATCCGGTGCTGGGAGTACCGGTGGACGATCCCGGCGCTGGCCCGGGTCACCGCGGCCAGCGCGGTGGCTCCGGCCGCGGAAGCCGCGGAGGAGACCGCCAGCGAACGCCTGAGCCTGTCACGCGCGGGCGTGCGCGGTTCGCTGAAGCGCCCCTGGGAGGTGATCTCGGCTCCGTCTCTCAGCCAGCGGCCGAACGGCACGGACGCGCCGTGGAAGGAGACCAGGCAGTGGTCCAGGGGCGAGACCCTGCTGTGGGGCAGGCGATGCACGCGAACACCCGGCAGTGGCCCGTGTTCGTCGCGGATGTCGACCAGGAAGGGGAAGACGCCGTGTTCACCCTGGTCGGTGCACAGCTGTGCGTACACCAGTCCCGTCTGAGCGCGCCCGGAGGCGCCCACCATGGACATGAACTTCGCGGCGTCCGAGGTGGGCGTCGTGATCCTGAACCCGGGAAGGCCCGGGTCGTGTTCGGCCCGGGTGCGCACGGACACGTGGCTGTTGCCGCGTCCGACCTCGGTGATGAGAACGCCGCCGACCGTGGCCATGGAGTCGAGCCGGTCGATGGTCTCGCGCAGTTCGGTGTTGTCGTCGCCGAGCGTGAGCGCGGCGTTGAGGCACACCTCGTAGTGCACCATCGCCCGCAGAAAGAGGGAGGGATCGAGGACCGCCGCGTGTCCGAGGACGTCGAGGAGGCGCTCTGGCGAGCTGAGGGCCTTCCTGCCCCCGCCCAGGCGCTGGTTGAGGGTGTTCAGGCGCTCGTAGGTCAGTTGGTGGAACCCGTCGGTGGAGGGGGTCTCGGTCGGGGCGAAGACCGGGTGCTCGAACAGGCGGGCCGTCTCGGTGTTCCCCTCCTTCCCGTGGTACAGGAGCGCGCGAAGCCGGTTGCGTGTCTCGGTGTCCGTGGGTGGCAACTGTCCTCCTTATCGCGGAGCGGTCGGTGATCCGCTCTGGGCACCCTCGACCACCCTCCGAGCCTGGCGCTGCTCTATCGCGTGGATGGTGGGAGGGTCGAACGCCTGGAACGCGAAGTGGCCCGTGGCGGCCACACGCCCCTGTTGCAGGTAGGAGACCTCCGAACGCATCGGCTGCCTTTCCGCCGACGGCTCGCCGTCACGCGTGAGGGTGAGGCGGAGCGTGACGGGCAGCCAGAACAGGAAGCGCTCGAAGTCGAACGCGCACGCGTGCATGACCGGATAGGGAAGGGGACGCTCCGGTCCCGCCGGGTACAGCGTTCGGGTCGCCCAGGTCGTGGCCTGGATGGCCGCTTCGATGAGCAGCATTCCCGGCAGGTGCTGCCGCTCGGCGGTGTGGTCGTGCATGATCTCGTTGCCGTCCGCGACCACGAGTTCGCACTCCACCGTGGTGCCCTCCACCCTCGGCCGTGCGAGGACCACGTTCTCCTGGATGGCCTTGAGCACCGCCGCGCGCGGCAACGGTGCGGGTGGCGGAGCGTCGAGGAAGACCGTTCGATCTCGGCCGGCCTTCTCGACCACCTGACCCAGGTACTTCCAGTCTCCGGGGGCCACACCGAGGGCGGGGACCAGGTGTCCCTCCCGGAGTTCGCCGACACGCAGTGCGTGCACGACGTCCCTGTAGGTGTGGATCTCGGGGTGCAGCCGCGGGGTGGGGAAGCCGTCTCCGACGACCCAGAGCCGATCAGCCATGAGGAGCCTCCTGCGGGTCTCGGGGCTGCGGCATGGCGGGGAAGGCCGTCAGGCCTCCGTCCGGTGTCAGGTGCTGACCGGTCACGAAGGACGCGGCCGGGGAACAGAGGAAGACGGCGGGTCCGGTGACGTCCTCGACCCCTCCCCAGCGACGCATCGGCACGTTGGTGAGGGCGGCCTCGGCTGTGGCGTCCACCTCGTGCAGCGGACTGGTGAGGTGGGTGCGTACCCATCCCGGACACAGCGCGTTCACGCGTATCCCGTCTGCGGCCCACGCCACGGCGAGGGAGCGGGTGTAGGAGAGCAGGCCGCTCTTGACCGCTCCGTAGGACTCCATGCCCGGCACGGCCACGAGCGCCGCGACGGAGGACATGAACACGACACTGGCTCGGGGGGAACGCCTCAGATGGGGGTGGGCCGCACGGCACAGCCGTACCGCAGCGAACAGGTTGAGGTCCATGACCTGTCGCCATTCCTCGTCAGAGGACTCCGTGACCGGTTTCAGGACCATACGCCCCTCCTGGTCAGCGAGGGGACCACCCGCGTTGTGCACCAGCAGGTCCAGCCCGCCGAGAGCCGAGGCGGTCCGCTCCACGGCGTGCGCCGCCGTCGCCGGATCGCTGAGGTCCCCCGCCACGACCACGGCCTCACCGCCCAGGTCGGTGACCTCGCGTGCCACTTCCTCCAGAGCCCGTTCGTTGCGCGCGCACAGCCCGACGTGCGCTCCGGCTTCGGCCAGAGCGAGGGCGGTGGCCCGGCCGATGCCCTGGGAGGCACCCGTGACCAGGGCCCGGGCACCGTCGAGGCGGAACGTGTCCATGACACTCATGAGGGACCTCCCTGATGGTTTTCACTGTGCTGTTCCTGTGCTGTTCCGGACCAGGTCAGCAGGCCGCACCCCCAGGTCATCCCGGCTCCGAAAGCCAGGAGCAGGACGCGGTCACCGTGACGCAGGCGTCCGGTGGCCTGGGCGTGGGCAAGGCCGAACGGCACCGATCCGGCGCCGATGTTGCCCACGCGGTCACCGGTGATGACGATCTTGTCCTCCGGTATCCCCGCCTGTGCGGCCGCCTTCTTGAGAAGCAGCGGGTTCGGCTGGTGGGACACCACCAGGGCGATGTCCTCCAGAGAGAGATCGTTGTCCTCCAGGCACTCCCGAACCATGAGAGGGAACTGCCGGAGGGTGAAGTCGCTGATGGCCCGGCCGTTCATGCGGATGGTGTGTTCCCCGGAGCCGACCGTCCCCGTCGACGCCGGACGCCGGGTGCCTCCGGAGAAGACACCGACCAGGTCGGCACCCCGGCCGTCCGCTCCCAGGCGGATCGGGGCCAGGCCCTCTCCCGTGTCTCCCGTTGTCAGGACGACGGCTCCTGCCCCGTCCGCGAAGATCGATGCCGTACCCCGGTCCGCGGGGTCGACGAAACGCGAGTACACCTCGGCTCCGACCACCAGGACCGGTGGGGCGCCGGGTCTGGCGTGCAGCCAACACCGGGCGACCTCCAACGCGTAGAGGAAGCCGCTGCACGCTGCCCCCACGTCCATCGCGACCGCGTTCAGTGCCCCGAGACCGCCCTGGATCCGACAGGCGACCGAGGGTCCGAGCTCGTCCGGCAGGGAGGTGGCGCTGACGATGAGGCCGAGTTCCTCCGGTCGCCGTCCGGCGGAGGCCAACGCCTTCTCGGCCGCACGCGCGGCCAGGTCCGAGGTGGCCTCGTCCGGGGCCGCGCGCCTACGGGTTCGCACCCCCGTTCGCTGGGCGATCCAGTCGGCTGAGACCCCCGCTCGTTCAGCGACCTGACCATTGGTGACTTCTTCACTGGGCAGGTATCCGCCCACCCCGGAAATGACAACAGACAACAGACCTCCAGCCCTTTTTCGCAATTACGATATAGGGCCCATTTTCCCCGGACACGACACAAGAAAACCTCTCATCTCATTTGTTAAACAAGGGGAAGATGAGCTTGGAATTACTGCTGTTGTTCGGGCGAATTTCTGTCGTCGGCGGTTATCTCATGATCATTGGCTCAGCCGGGCTCCGTGCACCTCGTCCAGGAACATGCGACACCCAGGGCGAACCTCATGGCCGGTTGAACTGGGATGGCACCGCTCCGGTTGGCTTGGTGGACCGTGGGCCATGAGCATTGAGCGTCGCATCGACCCGCTTCCAGAGGCTGACTGTCACCTCACTCACCTCAGCCATCACAGTCCGAAATAGGAGGACATTTCCGATTCACACCAGATTAACGATCACCCCGGGACAGGCAGCAGCGCGCACGAAATACGCCAAGCGTCACAATCCATGACACAGGGAAGCGATTCATCGCTTCTGTAATGAACACTTCTGACCGCGGCCATCCACAAGTCATTCCGATGACTGCTCCGCTTATTCGCCTTCTGTCTCGGCGCGATCGCATAAGGCGATCGGGCTCACTCGGGGAGTGCGCGGCGGCGCGGCTCACGCCTCAGGGCCGGGGTGTCGCCGGGGAGATCGGGCCGATGGGCTCAGTCATGGGGCACCGGGCCCGTTCTGGTGGCCGACCGGGGCGCCCACGCTCTCCCGCTCCACCAGGGTGGGGGTGACGATGCGGCGCTCGGCCTGCTGTTCCCCGGAGATTCCGGAGAGCAGCAGGCTGAGCGCTTCGGCGGCCACGGTGTCGAAGTCGGGGCGCACGGTGGTCAGTGGCGGGATGAAGTAGCCCGCCTCGGGCACGTCGTCGAACCCCACGACGCTGACGTCCCCGGGTACGGAGCGGCCGCGTTCGGACATGGCGCGCAGGATGCCCAGGGCGAGGTGGTCGTTGGCTGCGAACACCGCCGTGACCTCGGGCATCCGGGCGAGCATGAGCCCCGCGCGGTAACCCGAGGCGGCGCTCCAGTCAGCTGGACTGACCGGCGGAACCTCCGCGCCCGCCTCCTCCAAGGCTTGTCGCCACCCCCGTTGGCGACCGGCGGCGTCGAACCAGTCCTCGGGGCCTCTGACGTGCCAGACCGTCTCGTGCCCGGCGTCCAACAGGCGCCGGGTGGCCAGCCGGGCCCCGGCCTCCTGGTCGACGGTGACCAGCGCGGCCCCGGCGCGTTCGGGGTCACCGTCGACCGCCACCAGGGGGACGTCGGTCGGGACCTCGGTCAGGGCCGCGTCGGCGGCGGCGGTGGGGGCTATCACCACGATTCCCGCGGCCCGCTGTTCGCGGTGGTGTTCCACCGCGGCGGTGATGGAGCCCCGGTCCAGAACCCGGACCCGGCGCACGCTGACCACGAAACCCTGGGCGGCGGCGGCCAGCTCGAAGGCGGCCAGCAGCGAGGAGGGGCCGAAGAGCGTGGAGTTCTGCGCCACCACGCCGATGAGCTGGGATTTGCCGGTCGCCAACGTGCGCGCCGCCCGGTTGGGTCGGTAGCCGAGCTGTTCGATGGCGGCGCGTACTCGCAGCCTGGTCTGTTCGCGCACGTTGGGGTGACCGTTGAGGACGCGGGAGACGGTCTGGTGGGACACCCCCGCGAGCCGTGCGACGTCCGTCATCGCGGGGTCGCGGTTCGTCCGGGTGGATGAGGAGGTGTGGTCCACCCGTGACTCCTTGGCTGGCGGTGTGGTGCGGGGACCCCTGTGGTGAGAGTGAGTTGGCGCTAACATATCCCACTCGCCCGAAAGGTTCAATGTTCACGGGTCCAGGAAGGGATGCCAGGAGTCGTGCTTGTTAGCGCTCACTCAGGCGCGTAATTCGAATGCCCGCCACGAAGAGCTGTTCGGCCCATCCCCGCCTGCGCGGGAGCTCACGACGGGCCGGTTCCGCCCCGGAACCATGCTTCTACCGGCTACCCGCCCCCGGATGGGCGGGTAGCCGTTTGCTGGCCGGATGTTGCCAACTCCGCGACAGGGCCAACACACACCGTTACGATCATGGGCGCCCCCGTCTCCCCAGATGGCAACACACCCTCACCCAACGGAGGACACGTGACCATCACCCCCGACGCACCCAGTAGGGCCCCGGGATTCATCTGGCTCGACCTCACCCGCAAGTGCCAACTCGAATGCGCTCACTGCTACAACGAGTCCGGGCCGGACGGCGACCACGGGACGATGACCCGAACGGACTGGTTGCGCACCGTCGACCAGGCCGCCGACACCGGCACCCGCCACATCCAACTCATCGGTGGCGAACCCACCCTGCACCCCGATGCCCTGGAGATCGCCGAACACGCCCTGGAGCTGGGGTTGTCCGTCGAGGTGTACTCCAACCTCGTCCACGTCACCGACGCGTGGTGGACGCTCCTCCAACAGCCCGGTATGTGCCTGGCGACGTCCTACTACTCGCACGACCAGGCACAGCACAACGCCCTGACGGGCCGCACCGCCTCGCACCGGCACACCCGGGCGAACATCGTCCGCGCCTTGGAGGCTGGGGTGTCGTTGCGGGTTTCGATCATCACCCCGGACGGCACTGGTGTGGGCGAGACCCGCGCCGAACTCGAAGCCCTCGGCGTCACCCGCATCGGTGTCGACCACGTTCGCCCCTACGGGCGCGGCGCCCACTCCCAGGAGCCGGACTGCTCCGGGCTGTGCGGGGCATGCGGCGACAACCGGGCGTCGGTGGCCCCTAACGGTGAGGTCAGCCCCTGCGTCTTCTCCACCTGGATGAACGCAGGCAACGTCCTCCAGGAGCCGCTGGCGGATATCCTGGCCGGGCCCGGAATGGCCCAGGCACGGGCCGAGATCACGGCGGGCAAGAAAGACGACGAGGACGACGGACACATCTTCGTCCCGTGCTCGCCGGACGACAACGGTTGCTCCCCCGGCGTCCCGCCGTCCAAGTGCCCTCCTCGCAACTAACGGAAGCCGTTCGATGCACGAGCAGGTCAAACAGCTCATCACCCCGCACACCGGTCAGATCAGCGAGGTGGAACCGACCGGAGGGTTCAGCGCCACCACCACAGCCGTGGTCACCGGTGAACTCGGCAGGTTCTTCGTGAAAGCCGTCCCGGACCGTCCGGGAGGGCTCCTTGAAGAGGTGGAGCGCGAAGGGCAGATCAACCCCCACCTGGGCGGGTTGGCTCCCCGACTGCTGTGGCAGGCCCGGGGGGACGGATGGTTCGTATTGGGGTTCGAGGTCATCGACGCCCGTCCCACCGACTACGCACCTGGTTCCCCGGACCTGCCCCGCATTGTGGAGGCCATGGACCGGATCGTTGGTCTCCCGCTCCCCGACGTGGCACGGCCGTGGGTGGAAGACCGGTGGGACAGGGCCCTCCCGGGTGAGGAGATCCAAGCGGTCCGCGGCGACCACCTCACCCACGCGGACCTGCACCCTCACAACATCGTCATCGACACGAACGACCGGTTGTGGGTTGTCGACTGGGCGTGGCCGACCCGTGCGTCGGCGGTGGTGACAGTGTCGTGTTTGGCCGTGCAGTTGGTGTCAGCTGAGCAGGCCCCAGCAGATGTGGAAAAGCTCCTGTCGGCATCATCGGTGTGGGGACGCCTCGACCGGGATGCGTTCGTGACTTTCGCGAGGGCGGACGTTCGGATGTACCGGCACTACACGAAGCTGCGGCCGGACGAGGAGTGGCTGGTGGCGATGTTGGACGCGGCGAAGGCGTGGCACCAGCACGTGAAGGGGTGACGTCCCTGCTGGACGCCGTTCGGAGACGGCGGCCCCAACGCAACGGCTTGGCCCCACAACGCAACGGCTTTTGGTCCTAGGTTTCGACCAGACGTCACAGGTACCCTGTCCCAGTACACACAGAAGCGGCCCCCGCCAACAGACCTGGCGGGGGCCGCTTTCGCATCGAGGGCTTCTAGCCACGCAGGGCGGCGACGAGCGCCGACCACTCAGAGGCGGGGGTTTCAAGGTGGCCCAGGTCGCGGTTCTGGGTGTCACGGAACCTGGTCATGGCGCCTTCCGCGACCTCTACACAGTTACCGCCCGTACCGTCACTGTAGCTGGACTTGTGGTATTCATTCATGCGATCTGCCCCTTCACGGCCTGAATCAATTCAAGGGTGCCACGGGTCGTGAGCGCCTCAGCCTGCATCGCACTGAACAGCATCGACATCTCAGCAACCATGTCCACCTTGTCAACGATCTCTCCCCCTCGGGCGTTCTCCAAGAAGAGAGCGTTCCGCCCGTCATCGAGCGCCACGACCCGGTAGGGAGCACACAACCCGGGGTGGTTTTCGAGGGGGAGGACCTGAAGCCGGATCGTACCGCTCTGGACCAACGCTGTGACCCGATCCAGTTGAGCGCTGAGGATCTTCACGGAACCGATCGGCCTCCTGATCACCACCTCATCGACCACAATCCACAGCGTAGCCCCCCGCTGTACGAGTTCATCGAGCCGACCCATCCGAGCGGCAACCAGCTCCTCAACTTCCTCTTCGGGGGCCTTCGGTAGACGAGCCTGGATCAGGGTTCGTGCGTAGTCAGGGGTCTGGATCAACCCCGGGAACAGAATCGACTGGTACTCGCGGACCTGCGTCGACTTGCGTTCCATGGCCAACGCGCTTCGGAACTCGTCAGGAACTCGCCCTTGGCGTCGCGTGTCATCCCAGAACTTACGCAACTCGGAACCTGTTTTATAGAATCCGTCGAGCTTGTCCACTTGCTCCCTGTTTGGGGTTCGAGTGGCTCTTTCGAAGTTGCCGATCTGAGGTCCGCTCACACCAAGATGTTCACCGACCTCAGCCAGCGTAAATCCCTTCTCACCTCGCACTCTGCGAAGTTCCTTGCCGAAGGGTATCCACTTCTGTTTCACATCGACCACCATTGAAACAGAGTATTACAGGGCGCAACAGGGTGTCCAGGTCACAACCCCCGAGCGACAGTTTCACCGTTTCTATAGACCGCTGACCAGCGCTCGTGCCAAGTTATCGCCAGGCGCCCCAGGGCGCCCGGCCCGCTTCGGGAGTATCCGAATGCGGCGGCTGCTCAGCGGCTCCTGTCTGGGGAGATGTGGGGTCCTGAGCTGCACGGCCACCCCACGGGGGTCACAGCCCGTGGGGTGGCCACCCTGAACTCCCCGCTCTTCACCGGGCGGGAACAACGTCGGCCCGCCCCAGCGCGGAGGCAAAGGCGGGCCGACCCCCAGAACACAGAAAAACCCCGGTGACCGATGTCGAAGGCGGTCGCCCGGGGCTGGCCCCCACCCCGACAGCACCGAGGTGAAGACGAATGCAGCATACCGCTCCCAAAACCCCACGCACCAGGCCAACTCAGGAACGCCGCGCGACCTTCAACGGCACCCCCGAAGGCGTCACCAACGCCCGCAAGTGGGCCCTCGCCGCCCTCAACAAGCCCGACTGGGGCATCCCCAACCCCGACGACTTCGCCCTCGTAGTCAGCGAACTCGCCACCAACGCCCTCGACCACACCCACAGCGGCAGGGGCGGGAAGTTCACCATCCGCCTCGCCCTCCACGAGGACCACATCCGTGTCACCGTTCGCGACGCCGGCCCCCGCCAGGGCCGCACACCCACCCGCCGCACGCCTCAGCTGACGGCCGAGCACGGCCGCGGGCTCGGGATCGTGGACGCGCTCTCCAGGTCGTGGGGGGTCGCGACCATCGGCACCGGGGTGTACGCGGAGGTGACCCGATGACCGTGCTGACCCTGTCGATGGTCCCCTACCACCAACAGGCTCCGAGGCCGTCGACCCGCGCCTTGCGGGCACTCACCACCATGACGAAAGTCCTGGTCCAGTCGGGGTACACCCCCGAGGCCGACCACGCCGAGTGGTCCGTGGACGCCCGCCTCTACCAGAACCGGTACTGGGAGAACGACCGCCCCGTGGGACACAAGCCCGTCGCCGCTGTCTGCCTGCGACTGCACCAGCCCGGCCCCGACGCCCTGTGGTGGACCTACGAATACCCCGCCCGGCCCCCGGACGAGTGGGCGACACCCAAATCCGCGAGCAGCGTCCGCCGCTTGGCCGTGCTGGGGGACGCCACGTACCCCGTGCGCCCCCAGGACCTCGCGGTCGTCGACTACATGATCACGGGGAGGTCCACGTGATCCGGAGCAACCTCCTGCCCCAGATCAACGACCTGCGCGCCCGATATGCCGACCTTCGGTGGCGGGCGGCGACGACCGGGCCGGGGTTCGTCCTCACCCAGGGTCGCGACCACACCGGCATCACTTACGCGCTCACCAGGTTGGGCGGGCACACCGACATCCTCTATTCGCTGGACGATGTCGCCCAGTTCCTGAACCAGCACACCACCCGCTGAACCAGTGGCCCGCCGACGCACCCCTACCGCCGTCCACACGGTGGGGTTCCTGCAAGGCCACACCTCGGGGTCCGTCCACTGACGCGGCGGACCCCGGGCACCAAGCACACCAGAAGGAACCCGAGTGACCACCCCACACGACCCGATCCGTGACCTCGAGCAACTTGCTCTCGAGGCCCGGTGATGTACCCGGTCCGTCTCCCCCCGTACATGGACTGGGCCGAGGCCCAAGCCCCTCGGGTGATGGCCGACCGGCAACGCCGAGCAGCCGCCACCCGCTCCGGTCTCGCGGTGCTGCACAGGATCGCCAACCCCAGCGAACAGGCCGAGCAGGAACTCGCCGACGCACAGATGGCCCAACTCGCGGTGGGCGTCCGCCAGCTCCTCGCCGCCTCCCGTGAACCGGTGCGGTGGTGACGCGCCTCCTTCGGACACCCCCGGCGAGGATTCCGCCACCGCACCACCCCCAAACCACACCCGAGCCGCACGACGATGGGACCCCCGATGGACATGGACCTCAAAGCGCTTCTGGTCGAGGTCGCCCACCACCTCAGGGCCGACCCCGCCTCGATCACCGCGTCCGCGCCACGACGACGCCGCAACGAGATTCTGGCCACCGCCCTGCTCAGCGCCACGGAGGACGACCCCGCAGTCGTTCTGGAGGAGATGGAGGAACAGCTGGACCAGGCCGCCGCGCCGGGTGAGGCAGCGTGCCCGCCTGCGTGGCGCCGAGTGCTGGTGTCCGCGTAGCCAGCGATGCACCAGGGCCACTGCTCCGCGGGATCGGTGGCCCACCCGAACGGCCGCGCCCCCGAGGGGCACACCAGCGGGAGCGCGGCTCCCTTTCCCGGAGCCCGGACAAGGGAGCGGGCTCCGGGCATGTGAGGGACCGGCTGGATGACGGCGTGCCTCGGAGTGGAGACCACGCACGCCGCGAATGGCCCTCACGGGGGCCGAGGGGCTTCGACCTTTCACCCTCGGCCCCTCACCCACCGCCCTCTCCGACCCCGGACCAGTCCATGAGGAGACCCGATGACCCGCCGTGCCATGAGGACCACGTCCATCTGGGACACCCTCAACCAGGCGAGAGGTGCCCGGTTGACCCGTGACGAGTACCGGACCGAACTCCGAGGCGTGCGCACAGCCCCCTCCTCGGCCGGGATCGCATGGCGGGTGGACACCCTCTCCACCCGCCTGCCGCACGACCCCGCTTGGGAGGCCTGGCAGGCAGGACGCTTGCAGGTCGCCTTCGATCGCCTGGACGACGACCTCCCCACGCTCCGGGCCGAACTCCGCGCGCGCCGTTTGGCCGGGGTCGACCTGCGCCGAATTGTCATCTCCCCGGTGATCATGGGCGGGTACAACGCGTTCGCCCTGGAGGCGGTCAGACACCTCGCCCGGCTCGGCGAGAACGTGCGCGTCATCAGCGCCAACGGGACTCGGATACCCGAGGTGACCGTGTACGGGGACACCACCTGGCGGCTGTGCACGACACCCGACCAGATCGCGGACGGCGCCGTGCACCTGGACGGCCCCGCCGTCACCGAGCACGCCCGAGTGGGCCTCGGCAGGCTGTGGTCGCACGGCCAGGATCTGCTCGACCTCGACCCGCCTCTTGAACACCGGTGAAATTCACCTGTTCATTGCCTGTACGGCCGCGAGGGCCCTCGCTTCAGTGAGTCGAAGGCCCTCGCGTCGCCCTGGCGAGCGAGCTCAGCAGTTCCGCGCGAGTTCGATGCCGATCGCGACCACACCCAGGGCTTCACGCTCGGGCGGGTAAATCTCCCGGATGTTACGAAGCTGGTCTTCGCGGGACGCGGTCGGATTGACCGACGAGATCGGTTCGTGGTCGAACATCTCATCGAAGTCCGTGTAGCGGGCTACCCGGGTGATCCGCGTGAGCACTTCCTCGTCGCGGCACTTGAACCGCAACAGGTCGCCCTCCTTGAGCCGCTTGCGGGATGAGTCGTTGACCCTGATCTCGGTCGTCAACGTCCCGGGAAGCTAAGCCTTCGTGGAGCGCTTGGAGGCCCCCACACCAGCAGTGGCCTTGCCCACGGTCCCGGGCTTCTTGATGATGCCGACCTGGGTCGGGGCCCCGCCCGTGGTGGTCACGTTCGTGTGCTCCGGGTTGTCCGGGAACTGATCCGCGTGGAAGTTGTCGAAGGAGTAGAAGACCAAAGGCTCCGACACGAGGGTTCCATCGCCACGGACCACCTGGAGCGAGTTGGTCGCCACCCACAGCGCCCCGGCGTGGTTCGCCGGAACATTGATGCTCACGTTGTCAGCACGCGTTTCCAGCTTCTTGGTGGACCTGCTACGCGAGAAGCCCAAGTCCAGACTCAGGGTCGTGGTGACAGAGGCGGTGACCACACCGATGGAGAAGCCGCCAGTTCCCGCATACGAGAACCCGGTGTTGACGCTGAAGGCTTGGGCCTCTTCCTCCTCCACCCCTGTGGTCACCGTGGTGCCGACGTTCTGGGCGGCGTCGGTGGTGTTGTTGAAGAACTTCAGCAGGGTCCAGGATGCCCTGCGCTCCACCCGGTAGAACGGCGAGTTCGCCAGCTTCCACTCGGTGGACCGCTCGTCGTCCTTGACCGCCTCGAAGGGAAGCCACGCGGCGTTCGTGAGCAACTCGGGGGTCATGCCAGCCGGGGAGGTGCGACCTTCCAGCTCCGGCTGCGGTGGCCGGACGTTCTTGTCGGAGGGGACCGGCAGGCACAGCACACGCATCTCAGGCAAATGCTTGGGCTGATCGGTGGACGTGTGGGCGACGTAGGTGTTCGGCGCGATGAGCACGTGGGAGCTGTCAGGGCTGTCGACGTACTTCGGGGGCGCGTTGTTGCGCCACACGCTGACGTCGTGCTTCGTGCCCAGTCCCTGGCCGGTGAAGACGGGTTCGTCCGAAGCCACCGCACGGTAGGTGAGGTCCTCGCGAACGCAGGCCACCGCGTCCAGCGGTGGCTTGTCGTAGGAGTCGTTGGAAGCCGCCAGGCCCATGGCCACGTAGCCCTCAGGCGGGATGGGGCGCCACAGGGAGCACTTGTACCTGGCCCCGGAGCCATTGTCGTCCCAAACCAGCTCGTAGTCGACCGGGTCGGCCAGGGAGGGCTCGGGGCGCGCGGCAGGAACGGTCGGGTTCTGCCTCACACAGATGGCCACGACGTGTTCGTCCACCACATGCACCCCCGCGTGCGGGAGGTTCTTGGAGCCCCACCCCGGGATCGCGACCGTGCCCAGCGCCCGATAGTTGTCCGGGATGTTGGGCTGCCAGAAACCGACCGGCTTCTGGCTTCGCGAGCCGCCGTCGTGCCAGTACTCGGTGAAGTTCTCAACATGGGTAACGAAGAGCTCGCCGAACGACTTCGCGTTCTTCACTCTGCCGCCTTTCTGAAGTAAGCCGGGGGATGTCCTAGTTGAAGAGGGGTCTCCTCCGCTGCTCTTGGCAGCCCTCCTGTCATGACCCCGAGGCACCCACGAAAACCACCAACGACTGATGGGGGCTATTTGGTCGAGCACAAAGCGTGATCGAGTGCTTCATAGTTGATCAATTCGCCAAGGGAAAGGGGCGTCCGTGAGGCTTCGCTGCACAGGACCAGAAGGTCACTCACCCACGATTTGCCAACTACCGTTCACCATCGATGCCCCAGGGTGAATTCCACACGCTGGAGATGACCACGGGACGGACTGGGCGCTCAGACAACAGCGCGAGCGGCCCGGCGCCCTAGGGGTGCCGGGCCGCACTCGGCTCAGCACTTCCCTCGGCTCAGCACTTCCCGGAGTTCAGCGTCTTCTGTAACTCTCTGGTCGTCTCGGACCTGGGCTCCCGGGCCAGGCAGTCCGTCGACTGCGGACCCGGTCCTTGTAGTGGATCACCGGCCCATCCCCACGTGCGCGGGTCTCACCTCGACCTGGCCGAAGCCACGTGGGGGCGGTCCATCCCCGCGTGCGCGGGGCTCACGGCGACCTGTTGGGGGTCATGGGGGTGAACCTTTCTTCAAAACCTGACTGACCAGATCGGGCCAAAGGGATGACATGGAAATACAGGAATGAAATTCTTCGGTGGCCCGTCTTCCAACGACAGGACCGTCTTGAAGTTTCACAATTTTGTCCTCATACGGGCGCTGCTCTTGTGGTTCATCACCATTTGGATGCTGCTGGCCCCACCCCCTCAACCCGCCATCGTGCTGGAAACGCCTCGCCCTGATTGCCCATCCACGAACCTCTACACGTACCGAGAGGGGGTGGCCTTGGTCCAGGATGAGATATGCATGAACGCGCGGGCCCGGTCCATGGTGATGGCGCTGATCCCGCTGACTGCTTCCGTGCCGCTCTGGGCGCTCTGGGCGCGATATGCAGCGAGTCCTACCAAGTCGGATCTGAAGGCGGACCGAGACAAGCCAGTGCTGTAACGCCACCCTCACCACGCGGCGGCCTGCTGGGGCATGGGGGTGGTCGGTCCATCCCCGCGTGCGCGGGGCTCACGCCTGCGGAGGCCGGGGCGGCCTCTGGTGGTCCGGTCCATCCCCGCGTGCGCGGGGCTCACGTCCGGGCGCCCTCTGATTATCTTTGTGGATTGGGTCCATCCCCGCGTGCGCTGGGCTCACTGGGTGTTACTCCCCCTACCTCCTGGAGGACCCGGTCCATCCCCGCGTGCGCGGGGCTCACAGGCAGCGGCGGAGGGGCCGCCTCCTCCTGCCCGGTCCATCCCCGCGTGCGCGGGGCTCACGATCCGGGGAATCGGGCCTGCGAAGCAGGCGCCGGTCCATCCCCGCGTGCGCGGGGCTCACATCACGAATGGTTCTGGGCCGCTTTCGAGTTCCGGTCCATCCCCGCGTGCGCGGGGCTCACGGCGAGCGGTCCCCACGTCATCCTGAATGGAACGGTCCATCCCCGCGTGCGCGGGGCTCACCGTGTGCAGGGCTCGGCCTACTGCTCGTCCGCCGGTCCATCCCCGCGTGCGCGGGGCTCACGACCCAGGCGGCCATGTGGGTGCGGCGTGCGCCGGTCCATCCCCGCGTGCGCGGGGCTCACGGAGTGACATGGACTACCACTGGATTCTCACTCGGTCCATCCCCGCGTGCGCGGGGCTCACGGATTGACGTACCGGCTCTCCAGCTCGCGGACGGTCCATCCCCGCGTGCGCGGGGCTCACCGGCTCTGCCATCGGGTCGACACGATCGAGGACGGTCCATCCCCGCGTGCGCGGGGCTCACACCGACGAGGGCAACTCGGTCGTGGCCGCTGCCGGTCCATCCCCGCGTGCGCGGGGCTCACCCATCACCGCGCTCACCACCACCGGCTGAGCCCGGTCCATCCCCGCGTGCGCGGGGCTCACGCTGGAGCTGGGCACCTACGAGGACGGTCTCCCGGTCCATCCCCGCGTGCGCGGGGCTCACGACGTCGGGGGGCTCGCCGTGGCTGACCTCGTCGGTCCATCCCCGCGTGCGCGGGGCTCACCACGGTCACCGTGGCCAGCTGGTCACGGACGGCGGTCCATCCCCGCGTGCGCGGGGCTCACCGGGGCACGAGCTTCGACGTCTTGACACGCGTCGGTCCATCCCCGCGTGCGCGGGGCTCACAGGAACTGAACATGACTCGGAGTGTGCACGATCGGTCCATCCCCGCGTGCGCGGGGCTCACCGAACCGCTGGCGCAGCAGCGATCCCGAGATCCGGTCCATCCCCGCGTGCGCGGGGCTCACGGCGGCCCAGGGGTTCGTGTTCATGGCGGGGTCGGTCCATCCCCGCGTGCGCGGGGCTCACCCCTGGAGTCATCTGGAGTGGATCTGGAGTGGCGGTCCATCCCCGCGTGCGCGGGGCTCACGACGGGGCGGAAGGGGCTGGGTGGGTAGAGCATCGGTCCATCCCCGCGTGCGCGGGGCTCACGCTTAATGAACCTGCGACAACGCGGGCCGTTATCTCCGCTTGACCTTCACAGCCGCACATCTAATGCACATGATGTCAGAGGCCGGGGCCCTGGGACCCTCAGTCCCTAGCCCCAAACCCCGGCCCCCACACCATCAACTCCTCTGCGGAAGACTCCGGCTTCGACCCCGGAACTCCGCGACAACCTGGTCACCCCGACGGACCGTGACGTCGTAGACGCCGCTGCGCCCGAACCGAACCCTCTCCTCGGCGGTCGCCACCAGCAGGTCCCCCTCCCTGGTGGGGGCCACGAAGGTCACGTCCGCGCCCGAAGCCACCGTGACGTCGCCGCCGTCCAGGTTGCACGCGCAGGCGAAGGCGGTGTCAGCCAGCGCGAACACGAACCCGCCGTGGGTGATGTCGTAGCCGTTGAGCATCAGGGGCCCCACGACCATCTCCACCACCGCGTACCCGTCGCGGGCCTCGACCAGGCGCATCCCCAGTCCCTTGGAAGCCCGGTCGGCCTCGAACATCCGCCACGCGGTCTCGTTGCGTCCCTCGGACGCGGCACCGCTCACGAGTCGAAGTCCACGGTGACGGTGTCGGTCTGTGGCAACGACTGACACGCCAGCGCGTACCCGGCCTCAACCTCGGCGGGGGTGAGCGCGTAGTTGCGGCGCATCTTCACCTCACCGTCACAGACCTTCACCCGGCAGGTACCGCACACCCCGCCCTTGCAGGCGAACGGCAGGTCGGGACGGTAGCGCTGCGCGGAGTCCAGCACCGGCACACCCTGGGGCAGTGTCAGAGTGGTCGTGCGGCCATCCAGCACGACGGTGACCTCGCTGGCCGGACCCTCGACCTCGGGCTCCTCGTGGCGCGCCTGGGGCGGCGGCTCCGCCCCCTCGACGAAGAACAGCTCCTGGTGGACCCGCTCCCCCTCCACACCGTGCCGGGCGAGGACCTCCTGCGCGTCGGTGACCATGCCGTAGGGCCCGCACAGCCACCAGTGGTCGACCGCGTCGGCGGCGATGATGGTGGACAGCAGCGCGTCCAGCTTCGCGCCGTCCAACCGGCCGGTGAACAACTCGGATTCACGGGGCTCGCGGGAGAGCACGTGGACGAGCTCGAACCGGGGCCCGAACGCGTCCTTGAGGTCGGCGATCTCGTCGGCGAACATCACCGTGTCGCTGCGGCGGTTCCCGTACAGGAGGGTGACGTGCGAGTCCGTGCGGCGCAGCAGGGACGCCGCCATGGACAGGACCGGCGTGATCCCCGAACCGGCTGCCACGAGCACGTGGCGCGCGGCCTGGCTGAGGTCGGGGCTGAACCGGCCAGTGGGCACGCCCACCTCGATCTCGAAGCCCGGCTCGACCTCACGGACCAGCCAGCTGGAGAAAAGTCCTCCGGCGACCAGGCGTACCCCAACGCGGGGCGCCTCCCCCACGGCGGAGCAGATGGAGTAGCTGCGCCGCTCCTCCACGCCGTCGACCTGGCGGCGCAGGGTCAGCGACTGGCCGGGCGCGAAGGCGAACTCCTCGGTCAGGTGATCGGGGACGTCGAAGGTGACCGCGACGGCGTCGTCGCACAGGCGCTCGACGGCGGCCACGCGCAGCCGGTGGAACGCGGCGCGGCCGCGCACCGGGGCCCCGGCGGTCTCGGTGACGGGTGTGGACACGGTCAGATCTCCTTGACGTGCTCGAACGGTTCGAGGCAGGACCGGCAGCGGTGCAAAGACTTGCAGGAAGTGGAGCCGAACCGGGACAGTTCCTCGGTGTCGGCCGCACGGCACAGCGGGCAGCGCGGCACGGTGCGGGTGGGCATCAGGGTGAGCGGAACGGGCCCCGCCTGCCGCTTGGGCGCACCGCCGGGGGGTGAGATGCCGTGCTCGGTGAGCTTGCGTCGGCCCTCGTCGGTGATCCAGTCGGTGGTCCAGGCCGGGGAGAGCGCGGTGCGCACCTCGACCCGGTCGAACCCGGCGGCGCGGACGGCGCGGTCCACGTCCACCCTCATCTCCGCAAGCGCGGGGCACCCGGAGTAGGTGGGCGTGATCCACACGGCGGCGGTGCCGTCCTCCTCCACGGTGGCCTCGCGCAGGATGCCGAGGTCGGCGAGGGTGAGCATGGGCAGTTCGGGGTCGGTGACCGCGGCGGCCGCATCCCAGAGGAGCTGCCTGGTGTCCGTGGTGGTTACCATGTCGCCTCCGGGTGCTCCCGGGCCACGCTCTGGAGCTCCTCCAGCAGCGGGGCGAGGTGTTCGGTGTGCTCGCCGTCGCGTCCGGCGACCACCGGTCGGGGGAAGGCTTCGGGTGCGGGCAGGGTGGCGGCGGTCAGCACCTGGGTGAGGACGTCGTGGACCTCGTCGCGCACGGAGGCCGGGTCCACGGCCACACCCTGGGCGGCCAGCGCCGCTTCGAGGGGGTGGGTGGCGAGGAGTTCGCCGGTGAGCGGCCACACGTCGGCGATCGCTGCGCCCATGCGTTCGTGGGAGTAGGGAGTCCCGTCGCCCAGGCGCAGGGTCCAGGCCACGGCGTACTCGCGGTGGTAGGCCAGCTCGTTCACGCCCTTGGCGGCGATCGCGGCCACCACCGGGTCGGCGCTGTCGGCGAGCCGGGTGAACAGGGCCAGCCGCCAGGAGGAGAGGACGAGCAGCGTGGCGATCGCGTGGGCGAAGTCGCCGCGCGGGGCCTCGGTGAGGCGCACGTTGCGGAACTGCGCGGGGTCCCGGTGGTAGGCGAAGGCGTCCTCATCACGGCCGGTGCCGTCGGCCTGTCCGGCGCGGGCCAGCAGGAGCCGGGCCTGGCCGAGCAGGTCCAGGGCGATGTTGGCCAGGGCCACCTCCTCCTCCAGTTCGGGGGCGTCGGTCACCCACTGGACCAGGCGCTGTGACTGGACGAGCGCGTCGTCGCCGAGCATCTGGCAGTAGACCGCCAGGTCCGCACCGTCGACCCCGGCGGGCAGGGTGGTGTCCACGCCCGCGAGCGCCTCGGTGAAGCCGGTCCCGAAGGCCCAGCGGGCGTCGCCGTCGTGCTCCTCGGTGAGTCCGGTGAAAATGTTCTCGCCACTCATGCTTGTCCTTGAAGAGTCGTGCCGACCGTGGTCCCCCTAGATGTGCGGGACGTCCTCGGGGATGGGGTAGAAGGTCGGGTGGCGGTAGACCTTGTCACCGCTGGGCTCGAAGTAGGGGTCCTTCTCGTCCGGGCTGGAGGCCGTGACGTCCTCGGCGAGCACCACCCAGATGCTCACCCCCTCGTTGCGGCGGGTGTAGAGGTTGCGGGCGTTGTGCAGCGCCATGGTCGCGTCGGGGGCGTGCAGCGATCCCACGTGCACGTGGTTGAGGCCGCGCTTGCCGCGGACGAACACCTCGTAGAGGGGCCACTCGGGGCGAGCCGGGGTGGCGTCGTCGTTCCTGCTCATACCGTGGCCTCCTGCTGCTTCCTGGCGTAGGCGGTGGCGGCCTCGCGGACCCACGCGCCCTTCTCGTGCGCGGCGCGCCTGCGGGAGACGCGCTCGGCGTTCTTGGGGCCGTTGCCCTTGATGACCCGCTTGAGCTCGTCCCAGTCCGGGGTACCGAAGTCGTGCTGGCCCCGTTCGGCGTTCCAGACCAGCTCGGGGTCGGGCAGGGTGACTCCGAGCTTCTCGGCCTGGGGAACGGTCATGTCGACGAAGCGCTGGCGCAGGTCGTCGTTGGTGTCGATCTTGATGCCCCAGGTCATGGACTGCTGCGTGTTGGGCGATTCGGCGTCGGGCGGGCCGAACATCATCAGGGACGGCCACCACCAGCGGTCGACGGCGTCCTGGACCATCCGGCGCTGGCCCTCGGTGCCCTCCATCATGCGCATGAGGAGTTCGTAGCCCTGCCGCTGGTGGAAGGACTCCTCCTTGCAGATGCGCACCATGGCGCGGGCGTAGGGGCCGAAGGAGGTGCGGCAGAGCGGGACCTGGTTGCAGATCGCGGCGCCGTCCACCAGCCAGCCGATCACGCCCACGTCGGCGTAGCTCAGCGAGGGGTAGTTGAAGATCGAGGAGTACTTCTGGCGGCCCTCGATGAGCCGCTCGGTGAGGTCGTTGCGGTCGACTCCGAGGGTCTCGGCGGCCGCGTACAGGTAGAGGCCGTGCCCGGCCTCGTCCTGGACCTTGGCCAGGAGGATGGCCTTGCGGCGCAGGCTGGGCGCGGAGGCGATCCAGTCGCCCTCGGGCTGCATGCCGATGATCTCGGAGTGGGCGTGCTGGGAGACCTGGCGGACGAGGGTCCTCCGGTAGGCCTCGGGCATCCAGTCACGCGGCTCGACGCGCTGGTTGGCGGCGATGCGGGCGTCGAACTCCACCTGGAGTGCCTCGTCCGCGCCGGGGGGCGCTTCCTGGGCCGTGGTCGGCATTGATCAATCCCCATTCATAACCGAACGTTCGGTCAGTAATTAGTATCCCCGGATTCGGGGGTCCGACGCAAGTCCCCGGACCCCCGAATCGGGGCTGGTCACCTTGTTCGCGCAGGCCCTCGCCCCGGCACGACACGTGTTCCGGCGCCGGACGGCGGAACCGGACCCGTCACCGGCCGGTGAACGTGGGCTTCTGCTTGTTCAGGAAGGACGAGACCGCACCGACGTGGTCGGCGGTCACCCCGAGCTGGTTCTGGAGGTCGGCCTCCTCCTCCAGCAGTTCGGGCAGGTCGCTCTGACCATCGGCGGCCGAGCGCACCTCGCGCTTGGCCGCCACGAACGCCGCCGTGGGCCCCGAGGCCAGCTGCGCGGCCACCTCGCGGGCGCGCGCCTCCCAGTCCTCGTCGGCCACGACCTCAGTGACCAGGCCCAGCTCCTGGGCGCGCTCGGCACCGAACACCGTGCCCAGCAGCATCAGTTCCATCGCACGGGCCTGGCCCAGCGAGCGGACCAGCCGGAGGGCCAGACCGGAGTCCGAGGCCAGGCCGATCCCGGTGAACGCGGTGCCGAACTTGGCCCTGCCCGCCGCCACGCGCACGTCACCGGCGAGGGCGAACCCCAGCCCGGCTCCCACGCAGGCACCGCCGATCCCGACCACCACGGGCACCTGGATGCTCTCCAGCGCCAGCACGATCCGGTTGTAGTGCTCGCGCACCGTGGTCAGCGCCTGGTCCGGGGTCTCCTCCAGGATCCGCGCGTGCTCGGCCAGGTCCTGGCCCAGGCAGAACGCCCGGTCCGACCCCAGGAACAGCACCGCCCGCGCGGTGGTGGACTCCGCCGCCCGGGTCACCGCCTCCAGCAGCTCCTCCTTGGCCTTCCGGGTCAGCCCCGGACGGTGCAGCCTGATGGTGGCGAGCCCGTCGACCTCGCCGAACTCCGCGGCCCTGTCCTCACTCACGCCTTGTCTCCCTTGTCCCAGAGGTGGAATCCCTCGCCGCTCTTGCGGCCGAGCCTGCCCTCGGCGACCTTACGGCGCAGGAGCTCGGGGGGCGAGAACCGGTCCCCCAGTTCGCTCGCCAGGTGCTCGGCGATGGCCAGGCGCACGTCGAGTCCGACCAGGTCGGTGAGCTTGAGCGGGCCCATGGGGTGGCGGTAGCCGAGCTCCATGGCGGTGTCGATGTCGGCGGGCGAGGCCACACCCTCCTCGACCATGCGGATGGCCTCCAGGCCCAGCATCACGCCGAGGCGGCTGGTGGCGAACCCGGGGGCGTCCCGGACCACGATCTCCGTCTTGCCAAGGGCCCCGACCCAGCCGCGCACCGTCTCCAGCACGGCGGGGTCGGTCTCCGGCGCGGTCACGATCTCCACGAGCTTGGAGGCGGGGACCGGGTTGAAGAAGTGCGTGCCCAGGAACCGACCGGGGCGCTTGAGCGCGGCGGCCAGCTCGGTGACCGACAGCGAGCTGGTGTTGGAGGCCAGCACGGTGTCCTCGCCGACGGCGGCCTCCGCCGCGGTGAGCACGGCGATCTTGAGCGCGGGCTTCTCCGGGACGGCCTCGACGACCAGCCCGGTGTCGCCCGGGAGGTCCGAGGCGTCGGTGACGGTGCTCATGCGGGCCAGGTAGGCGGCGGGCTCGGCGTCGATCTTGCCGCGTTCACGGGCCTTGTCCAGCCCGGCGCGGACCCGCCCCAGCCCCGCCTCGGCGGCCTCGGCGGTGGCCTCGACCAGCACCGCGCTCGCCCCGGCCATGAGGAACTGCTGGACGATTCCGGCGCCCATGGTGCCGCCGCCGATGACGGCGACGGTGTCGGGCACGCCCTGCGGGGTGATCTCGCTCAACGCTTCTTCCTCTCCAGGAAACGGGTCATGCGGTCGTGCTTGTCGGCGCTCTCGAACAGCACTGCCTGCGTGAGGTCGTCGGCCAGGGGGTGCACGCCCTCGGCATCCAGCACCAGCTTGGTCATCCGCAGCGCCATGGCCGAGGAGGCCGCCATCCGGTCGACCAGGGCGTGCGCTCGCTCGCGCAGCTCCTCGGAGGGGACGATCTCGGCGACCAGGCCGTGGCGCAGCGCGGCCTCGGCGTCCAGACGGAACCCGCCCAGCAGCACCTGCTTGGCCACCGAGGCACCGACGAGCTCCTTCAGGCGCCAGCAGGCACCCGCTCCGGCGATGATGCCCAGACCCGGTTCGGGCTGGGCGAACACGGCGGTGGGGGTGGCGATCCGGATGTCGCAGGCGTAGGACAGCTCGGCGCCGCCGCCCAGGGCGAAACCGTCGACGGCGGCCACGGTGGGGGCCTGGAGCCGGTGCAGGCGTTCGAACAGGCGGCTGTTGATCTCGGCCAGTGCCTCCTCACGGCCGCGTTCGCGCAGTTCGGAGATGTCGGCCCCGCCCGCGAACACGGTGCCGTGGCCGGTCAGGAGCAGGGGTCGGAGGTCGGCCTCGATCCGGGCGCACACCTCGTGCAGCTCGGCGATCATCCGTCCGTTGATGGCGTTACGGGCCTCGGGGCGGTGCAGCTCGACCACCACGCGGTCCTCGCGCCAGTCGACGCGCAGGGTCTCGAAGTCCATGGGCTGGCCGTTCTCGTTCGGGGGCTGGGGGCTGCCGGTCGGCTCCGGGCCAGGCCGGTCGGGGTTCGGGGTCACGGGCGCTCCACCAGCAGCGCGGTCCCCTGCCCCACGCCCACGCACAGGGTGGCCAGGCCGCGCCGGGCGTCCTCACGCTCCATGCGGTTCATGAGCGTGACCACCAGTCGGGCACCGGAGGAGCCGAGCGGATGCCCGAGCGCGATCGCGCCGCCATCGGCGTTCACCCGGGACTCGTCGAGGTCCAGCTGGCGCATCACCCCGAGGGACTGGGCGGCGAAGGCCTCGTTGAGCTCGACCGCGCCCACCTCGTCGAGCGCCCATCCGGCCCGGCCCAGGACCTTGCGGGTGGCCGGAACCGGACCGAGCCCCATGACCTGCGGGTCCACCCCGGCCGAGGCGGAGGCGACGACGCGGGCACGCGGGGTCAGGCCGTACCGGCGCACGGCCTCGGCGCTGGCCAGGACCAGCGCGGAGGCGCCGTCGGAGAGCGAGGAGGAGTTGCCCGCAGTGACGATGCCGCCCTGTCGGAAGACCGGGCGGAGCTTGGCCAGGCTCTCCATGTTGGAGCCGGGGCGGGGCCCCTCGTCCTCGGTGACCTCGTGGGTCTGACCCTTGCGGCCGTGCACGGTGACGGGGACGATCTCGTTCGCGAACCGGCCCGCCTGGGCGGCTGACACGGCCCGCTCGTGGCTGCGCAGGGCGAAGGCGTCGCACTCCTCGCGGGTGAGGCCCTCCAGTGTGGCGACCTCCTCGGCGGTCTCCCCCATCGACAGCGTGTAGCGCAGATCCTCGGGGGTGGCCTCCGATGCGACCTCGGCGTCGGCGGCCGCGAAGCGGGGGTTGGTGAAGCGCCAGCCCAGGGAGGTGTCGGCGACCTCGCCCGGCTTGGCCCAGGGGGTGCCGGGCTTGGCCATCACCCAGGGGGCGCGGGTCATTGACTCCACGCCACCGGCGACCACGAGGTCGGCCTCGCCCGCACGGATCGCCTGAGCGGCCGAGGCGACGGCGGTCAGCCCGCTGGCGCACAGGCGGTTGACCGTGTAGCCGGGGACCGTGGAGGGCAGCCCGGCCAGCAGGACCGCCATCCGGGCGACGTTGCGGTTGTCCTCACCGGCCTGGTTGGCGGCACCGAGGATCACCTCGTCCACGTCCTCGCCCGGGACCCCGGCACGGCGGACCGCCTCGGCCACCACCCGGGCGGCGAGGTCGTCGGGGCGAACGGCCGCGAGGGCGCCCCCGTAACGGCCCTGAGGGGTGCGCACCCCGTCGACCACGTAGACGTCGCTCACGAACGGCCTCCCTTGTTGACTGCGGTGGCGTGTGCCACCGTCCTGTGTGAACTCTTCAACACGTCTCCTTGACACAGCCACGCGGAGACTGAATAAATGCATTAGTAACCGAACGTTCGGTCAGTAAGCAAGTCGGTCCCCTCCGCGGACCGACGAAGACCCACCTCAGCGCGGTTGGACCGCCAGAAAGTGTGCCGCGGCTTCGCACGGCGGGCCCCGCCCCCTCCTCAGGGACGGCCGACCGAGCCCGGCCCGGCGGAAACACCGTGCACAGTACCCGGAGAGGCCCATGGCAAGCCAGGACACCACCACGCAGTCGGCCGGCACCGCTCTCCAGAGGCGCCTCGGGCGGGCCCCGGCGCCCGAGTCGCTGGACGCCGCCGAGCGCATGAGTGTCGACGAGCTGCGCTCCCTCCAGTTCGAGCGTCTGCGCTGGACGCTGGAGCACGCCTACACGAACGTGCCCCTGTACCGGCGCAAGTTCGACGAGGCCGGGGTGCGCCCGGAGGACCTCAGGTCGCTGGAGGACATCGCCCTCTTCCCGCACACCACCAAGGCCGACCTGCGCGACAACTACCCGTTCGGGATGTTCGCGGTGCCACAGGAGCAGGTCAGCCGCATCCACGCCTCCAGTGGCACCACCGGCAAGCCCACCGTGGTCGGCTACACGCGCGAGGACATCGACACCTGGGCCACCGTCGTGGCGCGCTCGATCCGCGCCGCCGGCGGACGCCCCGGCCACAAGGTCCACGTCTCCTACGGCTACGGCCTGTTCACCGGCGGGCTCGGCGCCCACTACGGCGCGGAGAAGCTGGGCTGCACCGTCATCCCCGCGTCCGGCGGCCAGACCGCCAAGCAGGTCCAGCTGATCCAGGACTTCCGGCCCGAGATCATCATGATCACCCCGAGCTACATGCTGACCCTGCTCGACGAGTTCGAGCGCCAGGGCATCGACCCGCGCACGACCTCGCTCAAGGTGGGGATCTTCGGCGCCGAGCCGTGGACCGAGCGGATGCGCCTGGAGATCGAGGAGCGCTTCGACATCAACGCCGTGGACATCTACGGCCTCTCCGAGGTGATGGGCCCGGGCGTGGCCAACGAGTGTGTGGAGACCAAGGACGGCCTGCACGTGTGGGAGGACCACTTCTTCCCCGAGGTGCTCGACCCCGTCACCCAGGACGTGCTACCGGATGGGGAGAACGGCGAGCTGGTCTTCACCTCGCTCACCAAGCAGGCCATGCCGATCATCCGCTACCGCACCCGCGACCTGACCACACTGCGCCCGGGCACCGCCCGCCCGATGCGACGCATGGACAAGATCACCGGCCGCAGCGACGACATGATCATCCTGCGCGGGGTCAACGTCTTCCCGACCCAGATCGAGGAGATCGTGCTGGGTCTGGACGGACTCGCCCCGCACTTCCAGTTGGTGCTCACCAAGGAGGGTCGCCTGGACCGCATGTCCGTGCGCGTCGAGGCCGCGCCGGACTGCACCACCGACCGGCGCACCACCCTGAGCCGGGAGATCACCGCGACGATCAAGGACCGCGTCGGTGTGAGCGTCACCGTGGACGTGGTCGACCCCGAGCAGATCGAGCGTTCGGTGGGCAAGTTCCGCCGCATCATCGACCAGCGCCCCAGGGAGTAGCGGCCTCGCCCCGCGCCGGGCTCCCGGCGCGGGGCCGCAGGCTGCGGAGCTGCGGAGCTCCGGAGCAGCGGAGCAGCGGCGAGCCTGGCCCCTCGGGAATGGCCCCCGTTCCGTTCGGGTGCCAGGTCACGACGCCACGGCCGCGCGGGTGCCGGACCCATCCCCACCGTCCCCGCACGGGTGCCGGACACTCCGAAGTGGATCCCTCGGAACGCTGCCAGTCCAACGTCCCCGCGCGGGTGCCGGACACGACGAACGGCGGCCCGGCTCGCAGTCCCCTCCCCACCGTTCCCGCGCGGGGTACAGGACACCGGCCGGGAAGCTCCGTCGGGCACCCGGAACAGCGGTGCTGCGGGCACCCCCAGCACCCCCAGCACCCCCAGCACCCGACGAGGATGTCGCGCCACTCGATGAGGGGTCCCGTGCCCGGCGGCCTACGGGGTGGCGGCGGAGCGGTAGTCCCGGGGACTGGTCCCCAGCAGGCGCGCGAACACCGCAGAGAACGCCGCCGGGCTGTCGTAGCCGAGATCCGAGGCGACCCGCGCGACCGCCTCGCCCCGAGCCAGCTCGGGAAGGGAACGCAGCACACAGGCCCGCTGCCGCCATCGCGCGAACCCCATCCCGGTCTCCGCCCGGAACAGCCGGTTCACCGTGCGCTCACTCACGTGCAGTCGTCCCGCCCACCGGGCCAGCGGATCGTGGACGCGGGGAGCCTCCAGGAACTCCTCGCACAGGGCGCGCAGCCCCTCGTGGCGCGGCAGGGGCAGGTCCAACGGCAGCGGCGCCAGCCCCCGGAGCTCGTGGAGGAGGAGTTCGACCAGGGCGGCGTCCCGACCGTGGCGTTCGTGTCGGGGCTCGATGTCCACCGCCGCCAACAGCAGCGCGCGCAGCAGCGCGGACACCTCCACCACCTGGCATCGGGCGGGGAACCACGGCACCGCCGACGGTTCCACGTACAGGCTGCGGGTGCTGACCCCCTCCATCGTGACCTCGTGGTCGGTCCCGGCGGGCACGAGCACCGCCCGTTGCGGCGGCACGGTCCACGCGCCGTCGTCGGTCACCACCCGCATCACCCCGGTGGCGCCGTAGAGGAACTGGGCACGCCGGTGCCGGTGCCGGGCCAGCAGGAACCCGGGCGGGTAGTCAGTGCCGATGGCCAGCACCGGTCGGTCGATGTGGTCGACTTCGGACACGGGGACGTTGCGCACGGACCGACGCTATCGTGTCTGTTACACGATCATTCATGTCCTTTCATCGAATGCACGCCAGTCCCACACCTCCCTACCGTGGTGCGGGTGCTCTCCTCGATCCTCGTTCTCCTGGCCCTGGGCTGTCTGACCGGCGTCACCACGGTCGTGTTCGGCTTCGGCGGCGGCTTCGTGACCGTTCCGGTCGTGTACGCCGTCACCCTGGCCCGCGCCGAACCGGGCGTCGATGCCATGGCCGTGGCCGTGGCCACCTCCACGGCGGTCATGGTGGTCAACTCCCTGAGCGCCACCTGGGCCCAGTACCGTGCCGGGCGCCTGCGCCGCGAACACCTGTGGCCCCTGGCCGCCCCCATCGGAATCGGCTCGGCCATCGGGGCGCTGGCCGCCACGATGGCGGGCGGCGCGGTCCAACACGCCCTGTTCGTGGTCTACCTGGCGGTGACCATCGCCGACAGTCTGCTGCGTCGGGGGTTCCTCACCCCGTCGGGGCCCACCCCCCAAGTCCCGCGCCTGGGAGTCACCCGGACAGTGGGGCTGGGCATCGGCGCCGTCACCGGCTTCCTGGGGGTGGGCGGCAGCGTCATGACCGTGCCCCTGCTGCGCCGACGCGGGCTGCCCATGGGTGAGGCCACCGCGATGGCCAACCCGCTCACGGTGCCGGTCGCGCTCGCCGGGACGCTGGTCTACGCGCTGTGGGGAACCGGCGGCGCCGGAGCCGACCAGGGGCACCTGGGTTCGGTGGACCTGGTGGCCGGGGCCCTGTTGCTGGCCGGGTCGCTGCCCACCATCGCGCTGGTCCGCCGCCACGTCGGCCGGATCCCCGACCGCGCGCACGCCGTGTCGTACGTGCTCCTGCTGGCCGTGGTGCTGGTGGTGTTCCTGGTGCTGTGAGGGAACTCCGCGCTCGCGACACCTGTGGCAGGAGTCAGCGCCGTGGGCAGGCGCGACAGGATCACCCCCGAACACCATGCCCGTCGCGGACTGGCTGGCCCCGCACCGCGTGGACGCTGCCCGCTGGGGCGGGAGCGTCGGCTCTGCCGGGATTCGGGGAGCGCTCTCCCGCTCAAGAGTGGAAGGGCGGTCCCCACCCACACTTGCTACGACAGCGCCCATGCACCGTGATCGCGAGTACATACGTGCGCCACCCCTGGAAAGCGGGGGGCTCCCCCGCCCGAGTACATGAAGGCGCTCCCGGGGCGTGGCGCGCGGCCGCGCCGAGACCGCCGCGCAGGTGGGCGGCGGCGAAGCGCAGCACGTCCCCGGCGCTGGCCAGGACGGTGCCGGCCGGGCCCATGAATCGGGGCATCCCCCACACAGGAGCGATCTCCGGGCGGGCAGTCCCCGCACGTGGCCGACCGCCGCACCGTGCAGCATGGCCTCCTCCGGCAGGGTGCGGGTCACGGGTCATTCCCAAGGGGCGAAGGGTACCGCCCTCCACACCGGATCCGACCCGCAGGAGACCCAGCTGGGACCCGGGACCCCGTGGAGTTCGCAGAGGGCGGCCAGCCGCACGCGCCAGTGGTCGGTGTCGATCGGTGCGCGCGGCTGGCTGGTCACCCCCGGGGGGTGAGGCTGGGGCGGATGCCGGTTCGGCCGGGACGGCCGGGGCGGTCAGGCCTTGCGGGCCACGCCGCCGTACTCGGCGACCGGGCGGAGCGTGCCCACCTCGGTCGGCCCCGGCCGCCAGAGCGAGCAGGACACCAGACCCGGCTCCAGCAGCTCCAGGCCGTCGAAGAGCCCCTTGATCTCCGCCGCCGTGCGGATGGTGATCTTGGGGGTGCCCTTCTCGTTCCACGCGGCGGCCACCTGGTGGGCGCGCTCGTGGTCGATGTCGTCGGTGGGATGGGAGACCACCAGGTAGCTGCCGGGGGCGAGCGCGTCCAGCAGCCGGTCCATGATCGAGCGCACCTCGGCGTCGTCGGCCACGAAGTTCACCACGCCCAGCAGCATCAGCGCCACCGGCTGGTCGAGGTCCAGGGTCTTGGCGGCCGTGGCCAGGATGGAGTCCGGGTCGCGCAGGTCGGCGTCGACGTAGTCGGTCACGCCCTGGTCGGTGCCGGTGAGCAGGGCACGGGCGTGGGTGAGCACCAGCGGGTCGTTGTCCACGTAGACCACACGGGCGTCGGGTGCGATCGACTGCGCGACCTCGTGGGTGTTGTTGTGGGTGGGCAGTCCGGTACCGACGTCCAGGAACTGCCGGATCCCTTCCTCCTGTGCCAGGTAGGTGACGGTACGGACGAGGAAGGCACGGTCCGCGATCGCGTTGTCGACGATCTCAGGGAAGAACGAACGGATCTGTTCGCCCATCTCCCGGTCTACGGGGTAGTTGTCCTTGCCGCCCAGCCAGTAGTTCCAGATCCTGGCGTTGTGCGGGACGGTGGTGTCGATCTTGGGTTCGGTGTTCTCGGGGGGCACGGGTCCTGCTCTCCACTGCCGGGCCCGGCCGGTGCCGGGCGGGGTACGGGACCAGCTAAACGGACGCGGGGCGTGCCCGGCAAGAACCATAGGCCCTGGTTTGTAGGGAAATCAGTGTTTTGTTGCCCCGGGTCGCCCCACGCGCCCTCTGAGACGGTCTCGTACGAGCGACGGCCCCCGAAATCCGTTCGTGGTGCCCACCCCGGCCCCGATAGGTTGCGACCACGATCCACCGAACCGGGAGGCTCAGGTGAAGCACTCCAGTGAGGAGTTCGCCCGTATCGCCGCACAGGGCACCGTCCTGCGCTGTCAGGTCGGCTCCGTCGTCCACGGCCTCAACCTCGACGGCCAGAACGACCGCGACGAGATGGGCATCTGCGTCGAGCCGCCCGAGTACGTCGTCGGTCTGCGCGCCTTCGAGCAGTACATCCTCCGCGACCAGGGTGAACACGTCCGCTCGGGCCCCGGCGACCTTGACCTGACCGTCTACTCACTGCGCAAGTGGACCCGCCTGGCCCTGGAGGGCAACCCCACCGTCCTGCTGCCGCTCTTCGTCCCAGAGGACGAGATCACCACCCTCACACCCATCGGCGTCGACCTGCGGGCCAACGGCCACCGCTTCCTGTCCCGCCGCGCGGGAGAGCGCTTCCTGGGCTACCTGCGTGCCCAGCGGGACCGCATGGCCGGCACCCGGGGCGGAAGACACACCAACCGCCCCGAACTGGTGGAGCGGCACGGTTTCGACACCAAGTACGCCTACCACATGGTCCGGCTGGGCCTCCAGGGCGTCGAGCTGATGGAGACCGGCGACATCACCCTGCCCATGCCCGAACCCGACCGGGGTTGGCTGCTGGCCCTGCGCCGGGGAGAGCGCTCCCGTGACGAGGCCCTGGAGCGCGCGGGGGAACTGGAGAACCGTCTGGAGGAGCTGTGCCGGACCTCCCACCTGCCCGAAGGCCCCGACTCCGACTGGGCCGACCGCTGGCTGGTCGGGACCTACCAGCGGTTCTGGAACGAGAGCTGAACCACGCTGGTCAGAGCGGGCACCCGACGCGGCGACCTCGCGACGGCGAGATAGGGTTGTGGACCGAAGAGGTAACATGCCGCGCCCGAAACCACGGGTGTCCCGGTGTGCCGGGCGCCGGGGGAACGGCCCGCGGTGCCCGGGGGACGACACAGTGAAGGAAACACCATGGTCGGAACCGTCGCGTTCGTGCTCATGATCGTCAGCCTGTCCATGATGATCATCTCCGGTCTCATCGCGGCCGTCGTCAAGACCCGCTAGGAGCGGACGCCCCAGCACCGGGTCGACGGGCGCACGTGTGCGCCCGTCACCCGTCTCCTCCGCCCAGCGCGAGAGGAAGGGGGGATGCCAACGTGGCCGCCGCGTGGCAGGGTGAAGGCGGCCCGATCCCAGGGCCGCACCCCCCGCTCCCGAAGGACCCCCATGCTCACCC